>JAGHTI010000078.1 GCA_018065415.1 Candidatus Equicola stercoris | reverse complement strand
CCGGCAAAGAATATTGTAATAAGATTGTTGTCGGATTGATTGTCTGTTGCTGCCTTATTGACGGTAGTGGCATTGCTGTATTTATAGTCAACTGTTGTCGGAGGCAGGCATTGAGTATCATCGCACGTGCCATATTCGAGGTAGCAGTCGATGCTGTAATTTTTATCAGTTACCTTTATGTTCTGTACGAAAGTGACACTATCTTCAAAGTAACAAACGTCTATGCCGAACATATTATCATATTTTTTCTGCTCGTCTCCTATTGTCTGCAGGCTTCCAACAAGATTGATACCTTTAAGATGACGAATATTTAATGTTGCCCAAGTAGGACCGTACTCATCTGCTACTGATGTTGTGCTGTCAACAACACTATATATATGCCATCCCTTTTCTATTTTTGCCTTAAACGCGATACGAGTACTGTCACCTGTAACATGAAATTTTACGGGTTCAAGTATCTGTGCCCAACATGTATGCACACATGCACAGATAAAGAAAAGTAGAAATAGCCGTTTGGACATGATATGATTGTATTATTATGCTTTTTCTTCGAGTAGAGATTTTATGATAGATGCCGCTGTGTTCTCTGCGGCATTTTCTGTGCCTAGAAGTGCTCTCATCTCTCCGTATCCTTTCAACATATCTTCGCGCTTTGTATTTCCCGGAAGAATTTTTTTCAGTTCATCAATGATGTTTTTTACTGTCATGCTCTGTGCCACGAGTTCTGTAACCAGTTCTCTGTTCACTATCAGATTAACAAGAGATATATATTTTACTTTCAATATTTTCTTTTTCATCCAACCCGTAAGAGGTGCAAGTGGAGTGTAGTAACACACTACTTGTGGTACGTTGAAAAGGGCAGTTTCGAGGGTTGCAGTACCACTTGTTACAAGTGCTGCTGCGGATGAAGACAATATATTGTATGTCTGCCCAAACAGAATGCTTACATTAGAGTCTGTGGTGGAGTATGCAGATATAAACTTATTGTAATATGATGGATGTATGCCCGGTGCTCCTGCAATGACGAATTGGTGATTAGGAAATGCTTTTGCTGCTTCCAACATCATCGGCAGATTGTCTTTTATTTCCTGTTTCCTACTTCCTGCCAAAAGTGCTATCGTACCATTAGATGACAGTTCTTTCCCTTCTTGAAAATGCATGATTTCACCGACGGTAGGATTGCCAACATATTCTATCTTGCAGTTGTGCTTTCCTTCAAAGAAAGCAGCCTCAAATGGTAGGATGGAATAACGTTTGTCGATGTCTCGTTTGATGTTCTTGATACGGTATTCCTTCCATGCCCAAATCTTTGGCAAGATGTAGTAATAGACAGGTATGGATGTGTGCTTATGGATGAATTTCGCGATACTTAAGTTAAAGCCAGGATAATCAATGAGGATGACAGCATCGGGTTGCCATTCCATTATGTCCTGCTTGCAATATCGCATATTCCTGAGTATTGTTCTTAGGTGGAGCAACACTGGAATAAATCCCATGTAGGCAAGTTCTCGGTAGTGTTTTTTGCATCCATCGGGTGCAACGGCAGTCATCTTGTCTCCACCGAAAAATCGGAATTCTGCATCTGCATCATGCTTTTTCAGTTCCTGCATGAGACATCCAGCATGCAAATCACCACTAGCTTCACCTGCTATGAGATAGTATTTCATTGCACGTCAGAGTTTCCACGTTTTCAGTAGGTTGTAATCCGTCACGTCAATAGTTGTTGGCGTGATGGCGATATAGTCGTGGTTCAATGCCCATTGGTCGGTTTCTTCTGCATCAGGTTCTGCATTTTCCAGATGTCCTACGAGCCAGAAATAGTCGAAACCACGTGGATGAGCACATTTATACACCTCGTTTACCCATTGTGCAAATGTCATTCTACAGAGACGTACACCTTTGAAGTTTGTTGTCTTTGGAAAGTTCACATTCAAGAATGTTCCATGTGGTAGTCCTTCTTTCAACACTTTCTTCACAATCTTCTTAACATACGGTTTCATCGGATCGAAATTCGCATCTTTGTCGAAGTCGCAGAGAGAGAATGCAACGGACGGAATGCCTTTCAGACATCCTTCTTTTGCTACGCCTACGGTACCAGAATAGTGGTTGTTGACAGTAGAGTTGTCTCCGTGGTTGATGCCACTGATGATGATGTCTGGTTTTCGGTTGCATAGTTGATCCCATGCCAACTTGATGCAGTCAACGGGGGTTCCGTTGGTGTACCACATCTGCACGTTGTCATCATAAGGCTCACCATTTGTCTTTGTCATTTGTCTTTTGAGTGTCAAGTATTCCAATCCTGAGAAGGCACTTGAAAATCCAGACCTTGCAGAATTAGGTGCGCAGACAATGACATCGCCAATCTCCTTGACCATATCTATAAGACAGTTTATGCCTTTAGCCCTGAATCCATCGTCATTGGATATGAGTATTAGTGGACGGTTCATATTGAATTGATAATTATACCATACTTATTGTATAAACATACACTACGGCAGCAGGAAACGCGAGTAATGCAGAGTCAAAGCGGTCGAGAAGCCCACCATGCCCTGGCAATATCGTGCCGCTGTCTTTGATGCCGAGAGTACGTTTGAAGGGTGATTCTATAAGGTCGCCCCATGTGCCGAAGATGATGACGACAAGTCCTAAGCCTGTCCCTTGTAATGTACTTTTCAAAGGACATTGCAGGTCATATTTCTGCACAAAATACGCAATAACTATTGATACGATGATGACGAATACTCCACCACCGATACTGCCTTCCCAGCTCTTATTAGGAGATATGCGCGGAAACAGCTTGTGTTTGCCCAT
>JAGHTI010000003.1 GCA_018065415.1 Candidatus Equicola stercoris | reverse complement strand
AAAACGAAGTTTTTATCCAATTTGGAATAATGAATAATCGGAGTAAACTCCATTTTTCATCCTTCCAAATCGAAAATAAATAAAATTTATTTTGGCATTGTCCTTGATTTGCACTAACTTTGCAGACTGCTTAAAATGTGTGAAATAAAATAAAGCAAATATAATTATGGGAATATTTTCGTTAGTACATGAAGTTGCAATGGACTTGGGTACAGCCAATACGATTATTATCAGGAATGATAGGATTGTGGTTGACCAGCCTTCTGTCGTTGCCTTGGATTCTCGTACAGAGAAGGTGATTGCTGTCGGTGACAGTGCAAAGATGATGTATGAGAAAACTAATAAAAATGTCATTGCAGTACGTCCTCTTCGTGATGGCGTCATCAGTGACTTCTCTGCATGTGAAAAGATGATTCGCGGATTTATCCGTATGGCATACACGAAAGGTTGGTTTTTCTCTCCGTCGCTACGAATGGTTATCGGTGTTCCTTCGGGTTCTACAGAAGTGGAACTGCGTGCTGTACGTGATGCTGCGGAGCATGCAAATGGGCGTGACGTTTATCTTCTGTTCGAACCTATGGCGGCGGCTCTCGGCATAGGGCTTGATGTTGAGGCTCCAGAGGGTAACATGGTTGTTGATATAGGTGGAGGTACTACGGAAATTGCTGTCATCTCGCTTGGTGGTATTATCACAGACTCTTCTATCCGTGTGGCAGGTGATGACCTTTCTCAGGATATCCGTGAGTATATGGCTCGTCAGCACAATATGCGTATCTCTGAACGTATGGCTGAACGTATAAAGATAAATCTGGGTAGTGCTCTTACTAATCTGGGCGATGAGGCTCCAGAAGATTATATTGTGAATGGTCCTAACCGTATTACTGGTCTTCCTGTCAGTATCCCTGTTACTTATCAGGAGATTGCACATTGTATAGACCATACGGTTTCAAAATTAGAGAATGCCATTCTTGCTGCTTTAGAGGAGACTCCTCCAGAATTGTATGCTGACATTATCAAGAATGGTATCTATCTTACAGGTGGCGGTGCTCTGTTGCGTGGTCTTGACAAGCGTTTAGCTGACAAGATAAAGATTCCTTTCCATGTGGCAGATGACCCATTGCATAGTGTGGCAGAAGGTGTCGGTATAGCATTGAAGAACATTGACCGATTCCAATTCTTGATGAGATAACCGTCTCTTATACTTTTAAGATTTTATCATGGGAAATCTAATCGGCCTTCTCAGACAAATCAGTCATTGGATTCTATTTGTTGTATTGGAGGTGATTAGTTTGATGCTGTTGTTTTCTTACAATGGTTATCAAGGTAGTGTGTGGTTTTCTTCTGCTAATTCCATCAGTGGGAGTCTGAATGAGGTGACATCTCTTGTTGAGGCTTTTTTTACGCAGTCTTCGATAAATACAGAACTGACACAGCGTAATGTGGAACTCCAACAGGAAAATGAATATCTGCGGTCTTGTCTGAAAGCAAAAGACCAGAATTCAAAACTATGTGTCCCTATGGACAAGCGCGATGCTTCCATACCAGCAAAGGTGATTACCAATTCTATACATGAGCGCAACAATATCATAACTCTTGATAAGGGTTACAAAGACGGTATCCGTGAAAATATGGGTGTCGTTGACGGCAATGGTGTAGTGGGTGTGGTATATCTGGTATCGGACCATTATTGCACGGTATTGTCGTTGCTCAACTCCCGTACGCGTCTGTCGTGCATGATAAAGCATCGCGGTGTGTTCGGAATGTTCCACTGGCGTGGAAAAGAGTATGATATGGCTCATGTGGAGGACGTGCCAATGCATATCCGTTTCAACGCAGGAGATACGATGATAACGAGTGGATATTCTACTATATTTCCTAAGGGAATACCTGTGGGGACGGTGGTGGAAGCACACAAGGCTCCTGACGGATTTTCATGTCAGGTGAAGATAAAACTGATGACTGACTTCACAAGGTTGCGTGATGTGCGTGTGTTGAAAAACAGCCAATGGGCAGAACGCAGAAATCTCGAAACCCTTTCTGCGGACAGTCTAGGTAAATAACATTAGAATACGGAAATGGAAGATTTACTCAAAAGAATAGTAGCGTTTGTCATCTTTGTGCTGGCACAGGTGGTGATATTCAGCCGTATTCATCTGTTCGGGGTGGCTACTCCATTACTGTTCGTATATTTCATCTTGCAGATTCCGTTGGACTATCCTCGTTGGGGTACCATCATGTGGGGTTTTCTAATGGGATTGATAATTGATATCTTTACCAATACTCCAGGTGTTGCATCAGCCTCTTTAACGATAATAGGTTTGATACAGCCATATCTCCTTTATGTCTTTTATCCAAAAGATGCCAATGATGGGAGAAATCCGTCTGTGAGGTCAATGCCAGTGCTGAACTACGTGTTGTATGCTTCGTCAGCGGTATTCATATTCTGCTTGTTGTTCTTTACATTTGAATCATTCAATCTGTTTAATTTTGTTGACTGGATACTGAGAATCGTAACGAGTTGGTTAGTGACGATGGTATTTATCCTTGTCTTCGAAAATTTCAAACGATGACAGAGCAGAGATCATCACAGAGGAGTTTTGTTATTGCTGGCATTGCTGTTGTCATTGTCATCATCTTCGTTTCACGTCTGTTTACATTGCAGGTTTTGTCGCCAGATTACAAGAAGTCGGCAGAATCCATTGCCTTGCTGAAGAAGACGGTTCTTCCTGCACGTGGTGTGATAAAAGACCGACATAAGAAACTGCTTGTGTATAATAGCAAGACGTACGACCTCACGGTTGTAATGAATGAGGTAAACCCAAATATGGATACTCTCGACTTGTGCAACATTCTCGGTGTGTCAAAAGAGGATTTCATTCAGCGCATTGAAGAAATAAAAGACTATTCGAAGAATCCTGCTTATTCAAGATATACTCAACAAGTGGTGTTCTCACAGTTGACAGCAGAAGACTTTTATATATTTGAAGAAAAGAAATTTCGTTTTCCAGGGTTCAGCGTTCAGAGACGCTATGTGCGTCAGTATGCAATGAACTGTGCTGCTCACGTGTTGGGTGAGGTTGGCGAAGTTAATGCGGATGATATTCTGGAAGACGACTATTATCAGTCGGGTGAGTATAAAGGAAAGATTGGAATTGAATGTTCCTACGAACAGCAGTTGCGAGGTGAGAAAGGTGTGAATATTCTTCTACGTGATTCACGGGGAAGGGTTCGCGGACAGTATGAGGGCGGAAAGTACGATGTGGCACCGCGTCCAGGCAAAGACCTCACACTCTCTCTTGACTTGGATTTACAATTGTTGGCAGAGAGTCTTATGGTGGGGCGTCGTGGTAGTATTGTTGCCATAGAACCATCAACAGGCGAAGTTCTGTGTATGGTGTCGGCACCATCTTATGACTTGAGGATATTAAATACGAAAAAACGTGCAGAGTATGTGAGACAGTTACAGAATGATGAAAGGAAACCGCTTGTAAACCGTGCCATCATGGGAACATATCCTCCAGGCAGTACGTTCAAACCATCACAGGCTCTCACATTCCTTCAAGAAGGTATCATTGACACGCTTACTAGTTATCCTTGTTATCATGGATTTCGTTACAAACGTATGAAGGTGGGCTGTCATGGACACGCTTCTCCTCTGCGGTTGCGACAAGCGATTTCTACGTCATGCAACGGGTATTTCTGTTGGGGACTATACAATATGCTCAATAACAGACATCATTATTCTTCGCTTCATAGTGCTATGTCGAAATGGCGTGACTATATGGTCAGCATGGGCTTTGGATATACTCTTGGCATAGACTTGCCAGGAGAGAAGAGAGGTATGATACCAAATGCGGAATTTTATGATAAAGCATACAATGAGCGTTGGAATCCGCTGACAGTAATATCTATCTCCATAGGACAGGGAGAGGTTACCAATACACCATTGCAGATAGCAAATCAGGCAGCAACAATCGCTAACAGAGGATATTATATCATACCTCACATGGTAAAAGGAATCTCAGGAGAGGAGGTGGATAAGAAATACAAGGAACGCCATTATACTATGGTGGATAGGCGGAATTATGAACATGTTGTGAAGGGTATGCGTTCTGCCGTGATGCGCGGAACATGTACGGGAACTAACATCCCGGGTGTGGAAGTGTGTGGCAAGACGGGAACTGCACAGAATCGTGGTAGTGACCACTCGGTGTTCATGGGATTTGCACCTCGACAGAATCCGCGTATAGCAATTGCAATATATGTGGAAAATGGTGGTTTCGGAGCAAAGACTGCCGTTCCAATGGCAAAGCAGTTGTTTTTGAAATATCTGAATGTTAAAACAAAGCATAGAACAAAAAAAGCGAAGCCAAAAGTAAAACAGTCAGACAGTTTAACAGTAAGAGTGTAAAAAAATGATTTCTAGAAATAAACGTCCAACAGTGTTTCAGGCTTTAGACCCATGGATAATGAGCTTATTTGTCGTGATGCTCATTTGTGGTTTGTTTGCAGTCTGTGGAGCCAGTTATACGGAGGGAACAGAAGTGTTCAGTTTCTCTTCTCGTTCTGGTATGCAGTTGATATGGATAGGAACAGCATTGATTTTGGCTTTCGTAATATTGCTTGTTGACTACGATTCTCTTGACTCTGCGTCGTATATCTTGTATGGTGTGATGATGTTTGTATTGTTTATCACCATTTTTAACCCGAAACAGATCCATGGTTCGCGATCATGGTTGGTGTTAGGGCCTGTGCAGGTACAGCCAGCAGAGTTTGCTAAGTTTGTGACAGCATTGGCAGTGGCGAAATTCATGAATTCGTATGGCTTCAATTCTTCACTTGCCAAACATTGGTTAGTGCCTGTTGCCATTGTCATATTCCCAATGTTACTCATCATTATGCAGAAAGAGACAGGCTCTGCTTTGGTATATCTTGCATTTTTTCTCATGTTCTATCGTGAGGGAATGACAGGTGTCGTCTTGTTTACTGGTGTTGCATTGATATACTATTTTGTTGTTGGCATAAAATATCAAGACGTTTTGCTTTGGAATGAATCAACGAGTTTGGGAACATTCCTTGTATATCTCGGAATCCTCATATTTAGTGCAGTGATGGAGTATATATATGGCAAACAAACTGCGGAGAAACACCATACTCATTATGTGTCCAATACGCTAGCCAAGATAATAATAGTAGCAATAGTACCGATGTCGATAATCGTGTCGTCTTATATTATTCCTTTTAATGTCAATATAGTAATGTTGTTACTTATCATTGCTGGTATAATTTATTTTGCTTACAAAGGAATTAAAGATGGGTATAAACACTGTCTTGTCATTGCGGGATTTATTGTGGTGTCATTGGGATTTTATGGCTCGGCAAACTATGTCCTCAATGATGTGATGAAACCATATCAAAAAGCACGTATCAATGTTCTTGTCGGTTTGGAAGAAGATCTTGCTGGTGTAGGTTATAATGTACATCAGAGTAAGATTGCCATCGGCTCAGGAGGGGTGACTGGAAAAGGATTCCTTAAGGGAACCCAAACAAAACTGAAATACGTGCCAGAGCAGGATACTGATTTTATCTATTGTACAATAGGGGAGGAGGAAGGTTTTCTTGGTTGCACTTTTGTATTGCTTCTCTTCCTCGGTTTTATACTGCGACTTATCTTTTTGGCAGAGCGGCAGGTGACGCGTTTTGCACGAGTTTATGGATATTGTGTGGCAAGCATATTCCTTTTTCACCTACTTATAAACATAGGCATGGTGTTGGGCATAACGCCAGTGATAGGAATCCCATTGCCGTTCTTTTCTTACGGCGGTTCTTCCTTATGGGGATTTACTATTCTGCTTTTTATCTTTCTGCGACTTGATGCGGAACGCAAAATATCATCAAAGATATGATACAAAAAAAGGTCAATGCAAATTGACCTTTTAATTTTTTTATGCTTCACCTTCCGTGATGTCTTCGTAGAATTTTGCAAGGGTAGTCATCATATAAGGATCTATCCAAATGAAACCAATGCCGAGAGTGATGATACCGATTATTAACCATCCGATAAAACTGAGTATCAATAAGAAAAGACGCATTTTGTGACCGTTCATTATTCTTGCACTCTCTTTTAGGGCTGCCATATTTTTCAATTCAGGATGGTCTTTCAATACAAAAGGTACCATGCACCAGCAAAGAGATAGAATAATGCCAGGGATGATGAATAAAATTAATCCTATGATAAGGCCTACATAATATATGAAAAATGTGGTAAATATCCTTACAAACTCGTTCTTTTTATAGCCATCAAAAATTCTTGCGATAGTAATCTTCTTTCCTCTGCATAAGTCTAAGAAGACAATGTAGAAACCCCATGTCAGAGGTAGTGCAATGAGTGATGCAATGGTGCTTGCCCAGTCAGATTTGAAGTTTCCTGTAAATGTGATTACATGGTTAATGCCACATAATGTGAAAATGCCTTGTACTGCCAATGTCAGTAAGATAGTGGTTATGAGAAATACCAATGTTGCGATTGCTGCATCGCCCCAGTTGTTTTCCAAACTCTTTTTTGCTTCTCTTTTGTAGAATCTTAATGGTGTCATGATTGATTTTTTTAAATGAAATATTTTTATTGTGCTACAAAGATAGTGTTATTTTTTACAAAATAGACAAAATAATTTTGTTATTTTTTTTGTTTTTGTCATTGCTTTGCATTAACTTCGCTCACGGAAATAGTTTTAATTTACATTCTATGAAGATGAAAATAAATGATATAATGAAGATAGCCGCCACATTTTTGGTGGCTATCATTTTTGTTGCTTGTGCAGACACTCCTTCTTATATAATAGAAGGAAAAACGTCTATTGATGATGTGGCGCAGATGATGTATCTCAAGGTTTATAAAAGTGATGAAATATTGGATTCTGCAGTAGTGGAAAATCATCATTTCGTGTTTGAGGGCTCAGTGGAAGTCCCAAAGATGGTTACCGTCAGTAGCGACGTGTCGCATGGCGGTTGGCTATTTATGTTGGAAAGTGGAAAGATATTGTTATCAGATACTGTTGACTATGCTATTGGTGGTGAACTAAATGCAGAACTACAATCTCTGTTTGAGGGGCTTGACTCTTTGGATGAAAATAAAAACAAAAATGAGATTAAACAAATGACAATAGACTATTGGAACAGACACAATGATGATGTACTTGGTGCATACGTTACGGCTGTTGCCATATATTCTCTTGGTGCACAGTTTATTGATTCTCTATACCAGACAGCAGGTTCGGATATTAAGGATGATGTACTTTTCAAGATGGTGAAAAAGAACATTGAACGTGAGAAGCAGACAGATGTGGGACAGATGTTTTCTGATGTAACACTGCTGACTGTAGATGGCGAAGAAGTCGAACTGTCCGACTATGTAGGCAGGGGTAAGTATGTTATCATGGATTGCTGGGCAAGTTGGTGCCCACCATGTAGGGCTCTGATTGCAAAACTGAAAGAGATTTATTTAAGTCAACAGCAAAAGACTTTTGAAATTATCGGTGTTGCAACACGTGATAAACTAAAGAATACGAAAGATGCAATCAATGAATTGCAGATTCCATGGATAGTATTATCAGACGACGGAATGCCTACGAGCATACGTGATGTGTATGGCTTCGAAGGCATTCCGTTTGTGATTCTCTTTGCACCAGATGGTACAATAATGGGTAGAAATATAGATGAAACCCAAATAAAACAAATGATAGGTATGTGAAGGAAATACTATCGTTAGAAACGATTAAGATATTTCTCTACGATACCTTCCAGTTGTTGTTTATCTTTGAAGTACTGGTACGTTGACAATTTAAGATCGACAGTTGCATCTTCGTCACAGACGATGTTTCCATGAGGGTGCATCTGTAATGCAGAGGCTGTCCACATGTGGTTTATTCCATAGTCGATGATGTGATGAAGAGCGCGTGACTTCTGAGGACCGTTGCAAACAATAAGCACTTCTTTTGCTGCCATTACAGTAGCAACACCAACTGTCAGTGCCTGCTTCGGTACCTTGTTGACGTCATTGTCAAAGAAACGGCTGTTTGCTTGAATTGTATTTGTTGTCAAAGTCTTTACCCTTGTCTTGCTACCAAGTGAACTGCCTGGTTCATTAAATGCGATGTGGCCATCAGGACCTATTCCACCCATGAAAAGGTCTATGCCACCAGCTTTTTCAATGGCTTTTTCGTAGTCTTCACATTCTTTCATGAGGTCTTTAGCATTACCATTTAGGATATGCACATTTTCTTTTTTAATGTCAATATGGTTGAAGAAGTTCGTCCACATGAAACTATGGTAACTTTCTGGATGAGATTCAGGAAGTCCTACATATTCATCCATATTGAATGTAACGACATTTTGGAAACTTATTTTGCCCTCCTTGTTCAGTTTGATGAGTTGCTTGTAAAGTCCTAAAGGCGAACTTCCAGTTGGACACCCAAGAACAAATGGTTTTTCTGGGGAGGGATTTGCTTCTATTATTTTCTCAGCAACATAATTCGCTGCCCAAATAGACATCTTCTCATAGTCTTCAGCAATTATCACTCTCATAGTTATAAGATTTTAATGTATATTATACTAAATTAGATGTAATTAATTTTTGTGTGTGCAAAATTAGAAAAAAACTAAAAAATACAATTATTTCAATGGATTTTTTTCGCTTTTGTACCAATCGATGAAATGAGTAATACCTTCTTTCAGGGATGTAGATGGCTTGTAGCCCATGTCATGTTCTAATTTTGATGTGTCGGCATAGGTTTGATAGACATCACCAGGCTGCATAGGAAGCATTATTTTTTCTGCCTCTTTCCCTATCGCTGTCTCGATGGTAGAGATAAAGTCCATTAGTTTTATTGGGTTACTACAACCAATGTTATATACAGCATGAGGAGTCTGATTGTCTGATGCAGGTGGATTGTCAATAACTCGGATTACGCCATTGACAATATCCTCAACATAGGTAAAGTCTCGCATCATATCTCCATGGTTGAACACCTTTATCGGTTGTCCGTTTGAGATGGCATTGGCAAACAGCATAGGAGCCATATCTGGCCTTCCCCAAGGTCCATAAACGGTAAAAAATCTCAAACCTGTTGCAGGAATGTTGTACAATTTACTGTAACAACTTGCCATCAGTTCGTTAGATTTTTTTGTTGCAGCGTATAGTGATACAGGATTATCTACTTTGTCATCTTCCGAGAATGGTGTCTTTGTGTTACCACCATACACACTGCTTGATGAAGCATATACAAGATGTTTGACAGGATTGTGGCGACAACATTCCAGTATGTTCGCAAAACCGACAAGATTTGCTTCTATGTATGCAAACGGGTTTTCAATTGAGTAGCGTACGCCAGCCTGCGCTGCGAGATTGACAACAATGTCAAAGTGTTCACGCTCGAAAAGCATAGGAAGTAATTGCCTGTCTGCGATATCTCCATAGATGAACGAAAACTGCTTATGGGTTGATGATTGGCATTTTTTGTTCTCTTGTGGATTTGTTATTCCCAATTCTTGCAAACGTGCATATTTTAACTTCTGTGGATAGTAATCGTTGATGTTGTCTAATCCTACGACTTCATCTCCACGCTCCAAAAGCCATTTCGTTAGGTGCATACCTATGAAGCCGGCTGCTCCAGTTACTAGTATCTTCATATATTTTTGTTCAACTTTGAATATAATTATATTCCGTTTTTGTATTTTTCGTATATTTCAAGATTCCCGATGTCATAACGTTTGCCAGGCATTTTCCATGCATGTACAATGGATTTATCGCAAAGATAATGAGCTAGATTGCCGGGAGCATCATATCCGCATCCGTTTTCAATGCAATATTGTATTGTGTTGAAATCCTCGCGTGCGTATATATAAAAAGGAGGTACTGCCCAATGTGATTTTGGTTCCTGTGGCTTTTCTTCCATAAGCAATACCTTGTTGTTATCATCAAGACATACAACTCCGGTACGTTGTAGGGCAGGAATGCTTTCTTCATGATGACACATTATCAACGATGTTTTCTTCTCATGGAAAAAATTGATGAATCCTTTTAAAGAAAAATCCAGAATGTTGTCAGCTGCTAATACTAACACATCCTCATCTGACTGATGAATGGTGTTCAGAGCGAGTAATAAATCTCTGACAGCACCGATACGATTGTCGTTATTGGTTGAGCCGTCGTTGATGATGGTTATTGGTTTCTGATAAGATGATTTCTCTTTCCATTCTTCAAATATATTAGCAAATTTGTCATTTGTTACGAGAATGTGAGTTGAGACGTCTTCAAGTTTATCTACATCAGCAACGAGCCTATCCAGTATGCTTGTGTCCCCAATTTTTAGAAGAGGTTTTGGGTAATTCTCTGTTAGTGGATACATCCTCGTGGCATATCCTGCAGCCAAAATGATATTTATCATGGTAGTGTCTTATTTAATAAACCTTGCTCCGTTATCAATTTTGCAGAAATGAACCTCAAATGTTCCTTCGTATTCAGGGAATTGTTCCAAATAACGATTCGTCAGCTGTTCTCGTATGTGGTCTTCTTTCTCAGGATTTACCATTGCGATACAAGCACCTTTGAAGCCAGCACCAGAAAATCTTCCTCCATAGATACCATCAAGACTGTGCATGATATTGTATATTGCAATCAACTCTGGTGAACCACATTCGTAATTGTGTATGCTACTTTCGCAACTCTCAAACGATAGTTTGCCGAACAACTGAATGTTGCCACTTTCCCATGCTGTCACACCTTGTCGTACACGACGGTATTCTGTGTAGAAATGTTCAGCGCGTTTTGCAAAACGTTTTGGCATTATATCGCATGTTTTCTCATATGTTTCTTTAGGGATATCACGCAGGTATGTTTTGTCAAGTTTTTTTAATGGTTGATCTGTATATGCTAACATGTTCCATGCTGCCGTCTTGCATTCGGCAACACGAAGATTATAATCGCTACCTACCAATGAACGTGTTAACCCAGAGAAGAAAATGCCTAAATGGAAATCAGGCATCTTTGGATTTTTCTTTATGATGCGGTAGTCTTCCGTGTCTGTGTCAAGGAAAAGCAAAGAATCTTTTTCTGATAGTACGATACAACTTTGGTCAAGGATTCCATTGTTCAAACCGATGTACTCTCTCTCTGCCTGTGATGCGATATTGACGATTTCCATCTTTGTCAGTTCTATGTTGTTAGCCTTTGCAAGTGCCATTACGTATGCAACTAATACTGCCGCTGACGATGAAAGACCTCCTACAGGCAACTCTCCAATAAGTACACCTTTTATGCCTTTTTTGAGTGTGAAACGCTGTTTTAATGCAAACTTTGCACCACGTGCATAGTCTCCCCAGTTACCATGTTTAACCTGTGTGGGGGCCTGTATGTTAAAGCTGATGTCACCTTCAAAGGAAAGGCTTTTCAATTCCACATTACCATCTTCGGTAGGGGAGAATGCTAGATGTACACCTTTGTCAAATGCAAATCCAGTAACGATTCCATGTTGGTGGTCAACATGTGCCCCAAGTGGGCAAACCCGATAAGGAGAAAAAATGACATATTGTGGCTCGCTGCCAAAAAATGTCTTGTAGTTTTCTTTGATATTACTCATTTTGGTGAGAGTTTAAATTTGTTGCAAAGATACAAAAAGTTACTATTTTTTATGCAAGATTTGATTGAAAACAAGAATCCCCAACTTAAACAGTTGAGGACTCCTGAACAATATAATATTTTACGATTAAGCTTCTTTGTCGGCAACACCCATCTCTTCGAGTGCTTCCTTCTCGTCTTCAGCTTCAGCTTCTTCGTTAATACCATTCTCGGCAGCCTTTGCTGCGTCTTTCTTTGCCTGTAGTTCTGCCTTACGAGCTCTTGCCTCAGCTGCCAGTTCTTCTGCGTTCTCAGCGATAACCTTTACAGGTATCTCAACGACAACTTCCTTGTGGAAATGAACAAGAGCAACGAAGTCACCAACTTTCTTGACGTCACGCATAGTGACAATCTTGCGGTCAATGTCAAAACCTTGTGCTTTTAATGCTTCAACAACATGGGTTACACCTACAGATCCGTATGCTACACCATTTGCACTAACTTTTACAGGTATTTCAACACTTGCACCCTGCAGAGCATCACCTTTCTTCTGAGCTTCAAGCTTGATAGCTTCAAGTTTGCGTGCCTGCTGTTTGATGTTTTCTGCAAGAATCTTCTTTGCCATCGGAGAGGCAATAACACCTTTCCCTGTAGGGATAAGATAGTTACGACCATAACCAGGTTTTACATTCACGATGTCATTCTTATAGCCTAAGCCCAGAATATCTTCTTTTAATATAATTTCCATAGTTCAGCCTCCGATTTATTTCATCATATCAGTTACATAAGGAAGAAGGGCGAGTTGGCGTGCACGCTTTACAGCCTGTGCTACGCGACGCTGGTATTTGAGAGAGTTTCCTGTAATACGGCGAGGAAGAATTTTTCCTTGCTCATTGAGGAATTTTTTCAGGAATTCAGCATCCTTATAGTCTATATATTTAATACCGCTTTTCTTAAAACGACAGTATTTCTTCTTTTTGTTATCGACTGCAACAGGAGTCAGATATCTTACTTCACTATTCTGTGCCATAATTATTCCTCCTCAAGTGTTTCTGGTTCAACAATCTTTTTTTCTACTGGTTTTTCTTCACCCTTGCCACTGTACTTCTTGCGACGTTTTTCAGCATACTCAATAGCATACTTGTCGAGTTTTACAGTGATGAAACGAAGAACTTTTTCATCACGGCGGAAAGCAATTTCCAGTTTGTTCACTACGTCAGGCTCAGCTGTAAATTCAAGCAGGTTGTAGAAACCTGTTGTCTTCTTGTCAATAGCATAAGCCATCTTTTTAAGACCCCAAGCCTCTTCGTTCAAAATCTTTGCCTCGCTATCAGTGAGAACCTTTTTGAACTTAGCGACCGTTTCCTTCATCTGAGCGTCAGATAAAACGGGAGTCAAAATGAAAACGGTTTCATAATGTTGCATAATGCGTTTTTTTTGTTTAATTGTTTATAAAATATTTTTGTGCATTTTCAAAATGCGGATGCAAAGTTACAATAAACAGAAAATACTACCAAATAAATTTATATTTATTTTTAATACTCTATATCCGTCAAGAATAGAGCATGTGCTGGTACGGAGTCTCCTGCATCGCTACGAGAACCATTTTGAATGACGTCTTGAAATTCGCTAAGCGTTATCTTTTCTCGTCCTACTTCGATTAGGGTGCCAACTATAGCACGCACCATATTTCTTAAAAAACGATTAGCAGTAATAATGAACATAAAACTGTTTTCGTGAGTCTTTTCCCATTTTGCTTCATAGATGATACATTCTGTTGTTTTTGTATCGCTTCCAGCTTTGCAGAATGCCCTGAAATCAGTTTGTTGCAGAAGCATGTCGCAGGCTTTATTCATCTTTTCGAAGTCAAGAGGGTAGGTGAGGTAATACGAATAATTTCTCAGGAAAGCGTCCTTTCGCGTGTGGATATGATAGTGGTATGTCCTCTTTTTTGCAGAAAATCGGGCATGCATGTCATCATCAACATGTTCAATCTTGTTTATGCATACGTCATTTGGTAGAATCTTGTTTAGTTTATACGTCAGTTGGTTGCAATCTTCTATTGGCTGTAAAATATCAAAATGACAAACCATCATTGATGCGTGGACACCAGTGTCAGTGCGCCCTGCACCTACAATGTCAATGGACTGCTGGAAAATTGTTGCGAGTGCTTTCTCGATAGTCTCCTCTACGGTAATGGCATTTGGTTGTATCTGCCA
The DNA here is from genome assembly GCA_018065415.1 of Candidatus Equicola stercoris. GTDB lineage: Bacteria > Bacteroidota > Bacteroidia > Bacteroidales > Bacteroidaceae > Prevotella. Next base: position 1,512 of record JAGHTI010000003.1, on the reverse strand, counting down.
ACCGTGATAATTCTTTCCGTCGTATTGAAGTGTGATGAAGTAACGCATAAATTATGTGTGCAAAATTACAAAAAAAACGTAAATAAAAACAGTTTTGAAAATGGATTTTTTGTGTTCAATAATGAAAATTCAAAATAATTGTATTATTTTTTTTGTTTATGTATTCGGTTTGTTGTAACTTTGCGACCGAATCGGGATTTTTTAATTTTTAATTTTTAAAATAAAAACACTTATGAAAAAACTTTTACTTTTTGTATGTGCAATTGTGATTTCTGCAACATCTTTTGCACAAGACGTAGTTTTAGACTTTACCACTAATGAAAAGTGGGGACTCCCAGAAAATTCTGCTGCTGGACAGACTGAAGAGAAGACGTTCTCTGATGGAACGTATTCTGTTACTTTGGCGGCAACAACTAAGTATTACTTCAATGTGAGTGGCAAGTATTTGATGTTGGGAAAACAAGGTTCAACTCTAACTTTTTCTGCTTTCAATTTCGCAGTTACAAAGATTGAAATTGTAGGTACATCTGGCGCTTCTACAGCGGTAAAGCAAAACATTTTTGCTGTAAGTGGTGGACAGGCTGTAGCAGTCAGCACAGAGACAACGGGAGCTCAGAATGTTACAAACACTTATGCTATCGCTCCTGAATATCAGGCTGCAGGAACTATCTATCAGCTTCAGGTACTCTCTGCACACAACACTCAAATCTCAAAAATAAACATCTATTCTGCTGGCAGTCTTTCTGCTCCTACATTCAGCGTAAAGGGTGGTGTTTATTATGAGGCACAAACAGTTGAACTTACGGCAGATGCTGGCAAGGTTTACTACTCAACTGATGGTGTAAATTATAATGAATACAAATCTGCTATCACAGTAAATCAGACAACAACTATTTCAGCTTATGCAGAAAAAGATGGTAAGAAGAGTGCTGTCAATTCAGAAACTTACCAAATAGCAAAAACTTATGCAAGTTTGGATGACCTTGTAAAAGAGACTCCAACAACTGAAGGATGGCCTGTTGTCGTTCCTATCCAGAATGAAGAAATAGATGATTTCGCTACTAATGCTGGTGGTAACGTAAATGGTGTATTCCTCACTCGCAAAGTAGGTGAAAAGAATTTTGAACTCTATGCCAATGGTGTTCCTTCTCATTGGGTAGTAGGAGATAAACTCTCTGGTACTTGTAAGGGTATCTATAAAGACTATAATGGTCAGCCAGAAATCGCTCTTGTCAACTGGAATGATATCACAAACGGAACAGCTCCAACACCAATCGGTGGGCTTGAGACATTTGAAAATGGCGATTTTGAAACTTGGGTAAACAACTTGCCGAAGAGTTGGAAGTCGGCATGTACTGCATCAAGTGCAACTCTTGAACAAAGCACAAATGCTCATGCAGGTACTTATGCCGTAAACGTAAAGTGCAATGCTTCTAGCAATGTTCGTCTTGCATTTAAGGAAATGAAACTCCCTGCAGGAACTTATGCTGTAAAATTCTATGCAAAAACAAA
>JAGHTI010000013.1 GCA_018065415.1 Candidatus Equicola stercoris | reverse complement strand
GTTAGAAGGATATAAAGAGCACGTTTTGAAAATAACTGTAGCATTTTTTTCTAACTGAGATTGAGATTTGAGATAGAATGACGAGTTTTTATCATTCTTCTATGAGGCCTTTTAGAGCATTGATGTTTTCCTTTGCTTTTTACAAAAAATAGTATCTTTGTAGTTCTATGTTGAACTTGCGCCTTATTTATTTCTTGTGTTCACTTTGCGTTGTATGAGAGCAGTGAGGAGGTGGAACTGTGTGTCATCGACATTGAAGTGGGAGAGGATGAAGGTTTCGTTTAGCAGTAGGTCTTCAACACTTATTTTCTCCTTGCTGTTTTTGATGTGTATCTCAAACTGGTCGAGTGCTTCTTCTCTCTGTCCGTTGAACCATAGTGCGAAGGCATGGTTGAGATGGTCGTCGGTTTCCTTGTATCTGCTTATGGCTTGGGACAGTTGTTTGTTGATGAGGTTACCCCATGCGTAGGCACGAACGATATTGTCATCGTCAGGATGTTCATAGTAGAGCCGTGAGAGTGTCTTCATGGCGTCGTCAATCTCTTCCTTGATGTATGTTTGACAGATGGCTTTGTTGAGTTGCAGTCGGTAGTCGTCTGGGAAGAGTTCGGTGAGTTGTTGATATTGCAACATGGCTGCTCCATAATTCTTCTGCATGAAGTATGCCTTAGCAAGTCCTGTGAGGTACGCGCGATTGTTGCTGTCTTTGTTAAGTAGGTATCGATAGTAGGTCTCGGCATATTCGTAGAGTCCTCGTTTCATGTAGTGTTTTGCTGCGAGTGCCATGAAACTCTCGTCTTCTCCTGTAGACTTGTAGGTGAGTATCATCTGCTCCATGTCGTCTGTGAGATCTTTCTTCTGGAGCAGTCGTGCGATAGGGGTGAAGAAGCGTTCCTGTACTCCTGTTCCTATGAAGAGTGGATTGCTGATAAAGAGGTAACGTCCGTTGGAGAATGGGTCTGTAAACTTGTTTCTGTATGTGCTGATGCGGTAGAAGCGGAATAGGTCTTGCAGGTAGTTGCGCAAGATGATGGCATCCTTTGGAATGCCAACCACGTCAGCGAGATTTTTTATTTCTCCCTGTCCGAGTAGTTCAAGCATCTTCGGCGGTATCTTGCCGAGTACCATGTTCATGGCAAGTGCGAAGGAGTATTTGTCGGAGTCGCAGAATGGTACTGCTGAGAGGAGTCCTCGTACAACTTCTTCTGGTACATTGGAATGGTGTATGGCATCCAGTTTTGGGTGTTCGTAATAGAACGGACAGAACCAGTTTGGTAGTGTCTTGAAAAATTCAAAGTCTTTCATTGAGGCAAATCCTCCGAAGTAGATGTCGCTACCTTCCTTCTGCATGTTCATCATCTTCTCAGCGTTCTCCTCGAGTTGTTCTATCTGCTTTTCGCTCTCCTCACGTTCCGTGAAGTCTTCAATGTTTTCTGGGTCTTCTATGATGCGTATGTCGAAGGATGGAATTCCAGACTTTTTGCTACCATTCATGATGTTTGGCAGTATGTCTTTGTTGATGATGTTGCTATCTTTTGCTACGCACATGCAATAGATAATCTGCACCTGCAGTTTGAAGAGGTCTTGCAGGGTATCTTCATCGTCGGATGTCATCTTTCTGACGAGTTCTCTTTCTTCTTCCCAGAGGGTAATCATCTGTATGTCAAGACTCATAACCCATCCTACAAGGGCACGTGTCCTGACATAGATGTCTTGCGTTTCCTTGTAAGTCTTTGCGAGACATAGTGTCTTCTGCAAGTCAAATGTGCCCATCGCACTCATCATGATGGCTGTGACAATCATCTGCTTGTCCTTGCTGTCGATGTCTTCAGAAAGCAACAAGTCTGTCATGGCACGTGTGTCGTCCTTTGTCCACAAAGGTTGGTTGGTGAAGATGAGGAAAAGGTCGTTGACATATTCCTGACGATGTCCTTTTCGGAGTTCGGCAGCAATATCGTCGATGCTCTTAGTAAACAATTGCGGATTGACATCGGCGAGGATGTCGTGGTTTTGCTCTGTCCTGACGCGCCATTTTGCTTCTGCATAGAGAGCATAGGCTTCGCGTAGAAGGCGGTAGAAGTTGTCGTCGAGTTTTGGATCGTCTTGTCCATGTTCCACAGCATCGAGCATGAGAGTGTATGTGTCGCGGATGTTCTTCATCCTGTCTGCAAGTCCCCATGACATATTGGCTGTTATAATGTCATCAAGCAGGTATAATGCCGATGTCAGCCTTTTGTGTGTGAGTTCCTGCTTTATCTGTTTTAATAAATCTTTTATTGCCATATCAATGTTTGTTTAGCCAATTCTGTGCCAATTTTATATATGTGACATTGATAGGCTTAATATGTGTAAATGTCTGTGCTTTCAGCGAGTCTATCGTAGATGTCTTGACATGACAGTATTTGTTGATATATTTGCCATAATGTTGCAATCCGTATTTGTTTATGGAATCAACCGCCATATCGTATGCACGTCTAAATTTTTTTATCTGTTCCTTACGTTTGCTGTCCTTTGTGAGGTCGCTACGTAACACTATAGCACCGAAATGGTATGGAATCTCGTGAAAGTCGGCACATCGTATGCTTTTCATATTTTGCACTTCTGTAGCCTGTGGTTCCGGCAACAAAGCACCATCAAGTTCTTTGTTGACAAGCATTTTGACTCGTATATCCAAATCGTTGATTTGTGCACGATAAACCTTCTGTCTGTTGAGTTTTACAGAGTCAATGGCATATTCTGCCAAAAAGTCAGTTGCTGAGAATCGTGTAATAGCAATGAGTTTGTCGTCAAAATCCTTGATAGTTCTTATCCTTGCTTTTCCGTTAGTCATTAGGCTGTATCTCTGATTTGTGGCAGAAAGGAAATCCAACGGCACACGTTTTCTTATCAGTCGTTGTGCTCTCACTACATCGCTGACACCAATCTGTGCACTGCCTCCGACAAGTGCTGTGTCGCAGTCCATACCTGACTGGAAAGGCATCAATATGATGTCAAGTTGTTGTGCAGAAAAGATGCTGTCTTCGTATGCTACGAAGATTGGAAGACAGTCGAGTGTGGGGAGTGTAGCACAATGTAGTGCATTACGGTTGAATTTCTGTTCTTCTGTCAACTTGTCTTCTTCATTGTTCCCGATAAGACATAGCAATAATATGGTTAGGATGATTAGCGAACCACCGATAATGGTGAGATGTATCTTGTGTTTCTTTAAGTCGAACATTGGGAGTGGAATTTATGGAATTATGGATTTAGGGAATTAGGAATTTAGGAATTTAGGAATTTAGGGAATAAGAGTTTAGAGGTTACAAGAATCGGGTAAGAATAGAGAATAGTTGTCCACGGAAGCGTTGCCACGGGGTACGCATCTTCTTCCATTTCTCCTCCGTCAGCTTTATGCACCTTTCATCTCTGTCTGCCTCAAATATACGACTCAGTTCTTTTGTAGTGTGTCTATCCATGATGACGGCATTATCTTCAAGGTCACACATAAGACTACGTGCATCAAGATTTGTACTACCTACGGTGCAGAACTTGCCATCAACCGTCATGGCCTTTGAATGATGGAATCCCGGCATGTATATGTATATGTCTGCTCCTGCCTGCATGAGTTTGTGGGCATTGCGAAATCCTATGTCGGGTGTTATAGGCTCATCGTATTTAGAACTTATGATGATTTCTACTTTTACACCACGTTTCAAAGCCTGCTTGAGATGTTTCTTCAGTTTGTGGGTGAGAGAAAAATAAGGGTTTATGATTTGAATGTGACTTTCTGCATTTTGGATGCTTTGGTAGTAAAGTGTACGCATAATCTGATTTGAGGTATGCGGTTCGCGGTTTGCGATGCCCACCATTTTGGAACCTTTGGTGACGGTGGTGTCTGGTCGTACACCTTGCAGATTTACATCAGTTCCTCCCTGAAACTCTCCTACACCGGTGACGTGCTGTCCGCTTGTCTCGTTCCATATACGCAGAAAAATCTTTTGCAGTTCATTCACTGCACTCCCTTCGATACGGCAATGCATATCACGCCATTCTCCAACTTGTTCTGTACCTTTGATATAGTAGTCGGCGACGTTCATACCACCAGTATAAGCCACCTTGCCGTCAATGACGACAATCTTACGATGGTCACGAGTCCAGACATGGTTTACCCATGGAAAGACGATAGGGGAGTACTCATAAATCTCGATGCCTCTGTCACGTATGTTTTTGAGATGTTTTTTCTTCAGCGGTTTATTATTGCTGGAATTGCCAAAGGCATCGAACAATGCCCTTACCTTCACACCTTCCTTAACCTTCTCTGCCAAGATGTCGAAGAGGAGTCCTGCTATGGAGTCGTTACGAAAGTTGAAATACTCCAAGTGTACGCTATGCTTTGCCTGTCGTATGGCAGCAAACATATCATCGAATTTTTCCTGTCCATTTTTGAATAGTACGACAGAGTTGTCGTGTGAGAAGACGACACCTTCGGCTTGTAGTGATTTTACCACAGCAGAGTCACTGCTGACAACATCTGCCGCTGATGTGCTGATGGACATCAATAAAAAGGTAAAAAGCAGAAATATGTGTTTGTGTCTTATTTTCATTTTTTGATGTGAATATCTTGCTGTGGGAAAGGTATTTCGACATGTGCAGAATTGAGACTATCATAAATGGCCATACGCAGAGCATCCTGTGCAGAGAGTTTGTTAGACACCTTTACCCATGCAAAAACCAGAAGGTCTATGCTGCTTGCTCCGAAGTCCATGAAATTTACTGTTATGCCACGAGAACGGTCTATCCAATCTTTGTCGTCCTTTCTTAAACGGTCTATAGTTTGCATACAGGCATCGATGATGATTTGTTTTGCTTCATTTACATTCGTTCCGTAGGCAACTCCAACAGGGATGCTGATGACCTCCCAACCATTGTTTTTTGTGAGATTTTTGTAGTTCTTCGTAAACAGTTGTGAGTTTTGGAATGCTATTATACTACCATCGACAGCCTCTATCATAGTGCTGGTGTAGTTCATGTCATCCACCTTGCCACGTATGCCGTCAATCTCTATCATGTCACCGATATGTATGCGTCCTGCCATGAGGGATATGCCGTAGTAGATGTTTTCCAGAATATCTTTAGATGCAAAACCAAGACCGGTAGCAAGACCTCCAGAGATAACTACGAGCCATGTGTTGCCAACCCTCAAGATGTTCATTGTGATGATGATGAACAATCCCCATACGAGGATGTTGAGTGCATTGGCACCCATGACGGCACGGTTGCCGTGTCTGCCTACGACTTCTTTCTTCTCGAAATGATACTGTAATGCTTTTCTTGCCACTTTATTGATATATTGAAACAAGAATATCAGCGATAGGACAAGACATAGTTTCATGAGACTCAACTTGAAATTTGCAGTATTGACAAAGTCAAGATAGAAAATCTTCCAACACAATGCACTGAGGTCAAAGACCTCTGCTGCCCAATATATGCTCAGCACGATGGAGTAAACTCCACATACTGGTAATAGCACATCTCGCAGAAATCCGTAGAACCAAATATCGGAAATAGGTGTTTCTTGGTTATAATGCTTCCTTCCGTATGTCTTCAGTATTTTGTAGAAAAACGTTATGGTAAGGATGCACGTCAGTTGCATTATCCACCATATCAGTACCTGTACGGCAAAAAGAGTGTAGCCTATCCAACTGCTTCCTGTGGAGAAGATGAAGACGAATAATGTAATCCAACTGTATATCTTGTCCTCCTTATTTAGCCCATCCTTATGACGTGCCAACTCTGCCCATTGCCACAGCATAAATAGCAACAGGATGATAGGGAAGATGAGGTTTACGAGAATGTTTGGGATGAGTATTATTCGGAATAGGATAACCAAGAATCCCATGATGAGTATTGGCATGTAAACCTTGAATCCGTTTTTGATATGTTTGCTGTCTATTCTCACGAGTAGCGACACGAGGATGATGCTCATAAGCCATGCGAACTCTACAAGTAGGTCGCTTGCCATGATAATGAAGTTCTGTGTGCTGATGAAAATACGTATTATGGCTAGGATGACAGCAAAGAAGATTACGGTGAGAGCCATGATTATATACGGACGTTTCTTCAAAAAGTCTTTCTTGGAGAAGTTTGCTGGCCACCATTTCTTTCTCATCAGTCGTGGTACAAGGATGTGCATAAGTGCGGTACTGATGATTATGGACAGTGCTGCATAGATGAAGATGATGATGAAAAGCCAGATGATGAGTCGTCCGCCCCATTGGCTTCTGTTGTTGTCATAAGGAATATATTTGCTATGTATTGTCCTTATCGCCATGGAGATGTTTCTATTTACATGCTTAAGCATGGTGAAATAGGTCTGTTCTCCATTTACGAAGATGCTCTGCTGGACGGCATCGTATCGCTCTTGTGCATATTTATGTTGTTCTTCCAGACGTTCTCTGACAAACTTATTGTTTTCGATATCGCTTCTGTACTGCTCGAGATTTCCTTTTATCATGTTCTCCAATGCCGTGGCGAGTGTCAAGCAAACAGTTCTGTTTGTCTTTCCTTCATCAGAAAGCATGTGACGTGGCATCGCCTGCAGACTCTTACGCAGTTTCTCGTATCGGACAATATCCGTCTCATAGTATGTTATTATCTTGTCGAAAGGCATGCTCGACTCTTTGAACTCTTTCCATAGTTTTGTTACCTCGTTGCATACGTAAGTCAGGTCAAAGACATAGTCAGACTGTTGCGAATAGAGCATGAGAGCATTTTGTTCGCTTTTCTTCATGGTACTGATGAGTTCGGCGCGTGCCTGTTCGCTTCTCTCCTTTGCCATGTTTGTTTTTGCCTGTAGATCTTTGTACTCAAAACTCAGTTCTGTACGCAAGATTTTCAGTGTCTGCTCAAGGTCTGCCTCTTTCAGCACAGCATTGGCTGGCATGAAGAAGAACATTAATAAGACGATGGTAAGTATTTTCTTCATGATGAAAGTTTTTCAAATGTTCGATTTTTCATTAAGCATGCCATGTCGGTAGGCATATAGTAAATCTCGTAGTTCGTTGATACGTCTCATGATGTCGCGTCCTTCGTCAGTGTCGCGTACCCTCATACGATGACTACTCATCTCCACGATTTCTGTCGTTGACACGATGTCGCTACCAGTGGAGATGGCATGGCGGGCACTTTTGAATGGTTCGTGAATAACCAATTGGAAACCACGTGAATGATATACCAGAGTGCATCCAGCCACTCCAGTTGCTTTATGATATGGTTCAGAGAAACCGGCATCGATGACCATAATCTTACCATTCGCCTTGATAGGATTCTCACCTCCGCCGACATGTACTGGCACATGGCCGTTGATGATATGTGCATTCCTTCCGCGTATGCCGAAATTGTGGAGTATGCGGTCTGCAATCTCCTCGTTGTCACGCATACGGAAATAGACACCTTTCTCCTCATGCCACAATTTCTCATCCTTGTAGAAATACCTCTCAAAGGTACGCATCTTGTCCTTGTCGAAAAGAGGGGAGTCTTTACCGCACCATAAGTATAGGAAGTAGTCGATGGCATATCTGCGTTCTTCGTCATCACCATTGTCGTGATTGAAAGCGGTACGGACAAGCATGCCAATACGGTGCATCAACTCCTTACCTTTATATTGTTTTCCGAATACTCTGACGTTTTTCAACGTACCATCATCGTTAAGAGGCACAGATGCATGATAAAGAAGATTGTTGTTGGTGATTTTGTACATACATCCGTGTGATAGCAACATCTTTATATGTTTCTTCAGTCTGTCGCTGACAGCAAAAGAATGATGCAGTTGTTGCATGACCTGACTCTCTGCACGAGACAGTTTTGTGTCAATGCCTATGGTATGAAGCAAGTCACGGTCTTCCATATCCCATTCCTTATGTCGGTGGTATAGTTCGGCTTCCACCTTGAACTGTATGATGGTGATGGCCTTGTGCATCTTTGCCAGCAAACGCATCGTGTTTTCCGGCAGAGACTTGCCATTAGGCAATATGGGTCGAAACTCAGTACAAGGGTCATCCTTGTAGTTTTCCATAGCAAAAGTTGCCAACGGAAGCATGTTTATTCCGTAGCCATCTTCAAGCGTTGTCATGTTGGCATATCTAAATGAAATACGTAACACATTGCATATACAAGCGTCGTTGCCAGCACATGCCCCCATCCAGAGTGCATCATGGTTGCCCCATACTATGTCCCAGTTGTGGAAAGTTTTCAGTTTCTCAAGGATGAGATGTGCACCAGGCCCACGGTCAAAGATGTCACCGAGGATATGCAGTTTTTCTATAGCAAGCCGTTGTATGACGTTGCAGATGGTGATGATGAAGTCGTCAGCACGACCAGTATTTATTATTGTGCGAAGGATGCTGGTTACGTAAGCCTGTTTATCCTTGTCGTCACTGTTTTCGTGTAGCAATTCTTCTATTATGTATCCAAAATCTTTTGGGAGAGCCTCACGAACGTATGCACGAGTGTATTTTGACGATACATCACGGCATACCGTAACCAGTTGTTGAAGAGTCTGTTGGTACCATCGTGTAAGATTTTCTACACTCTGTTTTATAAGTTCAATTTTCTGTTCGGGATAATATATTAGAGTACAGAGTTCTTTTTCCTTCTCCTCTGGAAGATGAAAGAGATACTGTACCTTGCGTCTTATGCTTCCCGAAGCATTTTTCAATACATGTTGGAACGCATCATTTTCGCCGTGTATGTCTGCAATGAAATGTTCTGTCCCCTTAGGCAGATTCAGAATTGCTTCCAGGTTAATTATCTCCGTACTTGCCACATTGATGTTAGGATATCTCTGCGACAGGAGTTTCAGATATTGGATGTCCTTAGTTATCATTTTTTCTGTTCAGAATCTGCAATTTCATTTTTTCGGTAGTTGCATCTTTGAGAGGTAATGCAGGCATGAAACCAGGGATGACTCCGCACAGCTCATCAGCAATGGCGATGATGCGTCTGGTGAACATCATATTTTTATTTTTTGTAAGACGACCACACAGAAGGTCTTCGTCATAATCATTGTTCTGCATCATGGCAACGATGGTGAACACCTCAGCAAACGTAGCCTTGTGTCTGTTCAGGTTGCGTCTAAAATCTTTAATACTCTTTAATAGGATGTCCAAAATCTCCGTGCTATCATATTTCTTTATGCGGAACCCTTTCATAATCTTGTCCAGTCCCTGTCTGTGACAGAAAATGTTATATTGACGTTGTTCATGTTCAGGCAGAGTTACAGAATAAGGCCTTTCACCTTGAATAAGCAGATTCAACTGTTTATGTATGATACGCAATAGTCCAATGCTCAGTTGTCGTGCATCTTTTTCTTCACATGCAGAAATGTATGTATTGACAATCTTTGTCGTCGTCTCCTCCGACCTACTTGCTAAAACGTTGATGAGAGCAATGTTTTGCAGGCGTCCCAGGTTGTAGAGTTCCATCATTTCTTTCTCGTCCTGAGCAAAGATATAGTCTGCTTGTTTGAGCATCTTGCGTTGAAACCACAACCATTTCCATACCTTGTCTGTCCAGAAATGAATCTTCATAACCGTTGGTTGCAGATCTCTGTAAGGTGAGAAGAAAGTCACGAATCCCCTCCGTTTAGCCATACGCAAACATTGTGCAGCATTGTGATTCCAACAGCTGTGTATGTGTACAATGTCGGGCATCTCCGTGAAGAGAATGTTCAGAAACTTGTTGCAGATAGATATGGTGTTCCATTGTTTCAGTGCAATGGAAATAAGTTGTTCCTCTGGCAAGTCCACCGCTTGGTCAGTGATAACACGATGGGTTAATGTCGTTGATGTCAGCATCGTGATGTTCTTGAGACTATTCACGGGCGACTTCAGGTTGTTGTCAAAGATGATGTGTAAAACTTTCATTTTGTCACGTTGTCACACTTCGGTAAACTTTCCGTTCTCACACTTATACACTCTTCCAGGATGACGGTCTATCATCTGATATCTGTGTGTGGAGATTACCACAGCAGTCCCAGACTTACTGATTTCTTCAAAGAGTGTTATTATCCCTTCCTCACTCTCAGGGTCTAGATGTCCTGTAGGTTCATCAGCAATTATCATCTTCGGACTATTGAGCATGGCACGTGCTATGGCTACGCGCTGACGCTCACCTCCCGACAACATATAAGGTCTTTTGTCAATAAAGTCTTCCATTCCCACCTCCGTGAGCATGGCTTTGATGCGTGCTTCGATGTCCATCGCATCCTTCCATCCCGTTGAGTGTAATATGAAACGCAGGTTGTCGCCCACGGTACGGTCTTCAAGAAGTTTGAAATCTTGGAAGATGAGTCCCATCTGTTTTCGCAACTGCGGTATGCGACTCTTCTTCAAACACTTATAATCCTCTCCCAGCACGATAGCAGTGTCACACGTTGACTGAACGTCGAGGTCACAATATATAGTCTTGAGCAGAGAACTCTTCCCTGAGCCCACCTTACCAATTATGTATATCAGTTCGCCTTTGTCAATACTAAGGTTCACTTTCTCAAGGACAAGAGTGTCATCTTGGTAAACATCTACGTTTTTATAATTTACAAGCATAATGTTTGTTCTTAATTTTTTTTTGCTTACAAAATTAGTGTAAATCGAAAACAGAAACAAAAAAAACTCCGATTTTTTCGCCTAAACTCGCATTGAATGAGTGTAGAAGCCTCCTCTAAGCCTAAAGGCACTCCTTTGTTGACTGATGTCAAGTTGTCGCAAGCAGACATATTCAATGTCCGCCCCCCACAAGGGTTTGCCTACGATAACGATACGTTTCATTACGATACGTGATCACTACGATACGTTTCACTACGATACGTTATCACTACGATACGTTATCACCACGATACGTTATCACTACGATACGTTTCGCTACGATACGTTATCACTACGATTGTTTCACTACTATGAGTTATCGTAACGCAGTGTATCGTAGAACTTTGTTCGTATCGTAACGCAGTGTATCGTTATTAAAACGAAAATTCCAGAATGGATTATTTTGTATTAAGTGATTTTTTGTTTACTTTTGTGTCCTTTAAAAAACATTAAGATGAAACGTGTAAGATGTCCGAAGTGTGACTATTATATAAAATTTGACGAGACCCGTTATGAACCGGGACAAAAACTGGTCTTTCAGTGTCCGCAGTGCGGAAGGGAGTTTGCTATTAGGATAAAACCTACCATTACGACTTCTAATGATGGGGAAGAGGATATGGTGGGACACATCGTGGTGATAGAGAATGTGTTTCATGTGAAACAGGTGTTGCCGCTTCGTATGGGGGATAACGTGATAGGGCGTTATCATAAAACGGGAAAGATAACGACTCCGATAGAAACTAACGACCCGAGTGTGGATTTTACACACTGTGTGATAAATGTGAGTAGGGATAAAAAGGGTGCTCTTAGATATGTGCTGCGTGACGGTCCGAGCAATACTGGCACGTGGATAGACAATGAAATCCTTGGTGATAGGGAACTCCGTGTGGTGACTGATGGTACCATCTTTACGATAGGTGCTACGTCGATAATAATAAGAACTGCTGAATAGAGCTGAGAGCTTAGAGTTAGATTTTCTATTTTTCTAATTTTCTATTTTTCTATTTTTTAATTACCTTTGCAAGCGATTATAAGAATTATGAATATATCTATTATTATAGTCTCTATTCTGTTGCTAGGTTTTCTGTTTATTGCGACGGCAAACTTTACGAACGTAAACAAGGCTGCGGTGGCAATGTTTACTGCTGTGACAGGGTGGGTACTGTATATCTGTTTTGGGACGGATTTCGTCACGGCACAGCATCCTCGTGAGTATCTGATGTTCCTGTTGGGTGATGCTCCTTCTGCAGAAAATGCAAAGTTGTTTATCTCTCAAAATGTCTTCATACGTTATATAGGACGTGCGGCGGAGGTGGTATTGTTCCTGTTGGCGACAATGTCTATCATAGAGATATTGGATAACAATGGATGTTTTGATTTTCTCACTGATTTCTTTAAAACACGCAATTCTCGCAAGTTGTTATGGTACGTGTCAGCGGTGTCCTTTGCCCTGTCATGTAGCATAGACAATGTGTCTGTGACCATCATGATGCTTCTGATAGTGCATAAGCTTATTGCCAACAAACAGTACAGGATGTATTATGGTTGTGCTGTGCTTATAGCGGTGACATGCGGAGGATGTATGACTGTCATCGGTGACCCTGTGGGATTGGTGTTGTGGAGCCGTGAGGCTGTGACTGCAACAAATTTCACTGCATCACTGGTGTTGCCTTGTATGATTGCTGCCATAGTGCCGATATATCTTATCTCCAGAAAACTGCCTGAGCGTATGGACTTGCAGACATTTATTGTTCCTTTCAGAGGAGACGATACACGCTTGACATCAAAACAGCAGATAATAATGTTTGCAGTAAGTTTTGCGTGCCTGTGGCTTGTCCCGACCTTTACAAAGTTTACTCACCTGAGTCCATTCCTCGGTGCGATGTGTGTGCTTGCTGTGGTATGGATAGTCAACGAGGGTATGAACAGAAAACTTATCAACTCAGAACAGATGGTGCAGCAACGCCGTCCGAGAGCAATACAATATATGAGTATCCAGACAATACTGTATATCATTGGCATAATGTTGACATTGGGAGTTGTGAAAGAAACTGGATATCTTAATATGTTTGCCGACAAATATGGCGAATTTCTACATAATGACGTGTTCCTTTATGGTACAATAGCAGGAATCGTAAGTACTTTCCTTGATACGTTTACAACAGCATTTACAAGTTTTGAGATGTTTGATATAGACCCAGTGGGAGTGTTCGCACAGAACGGTCCGTATTGGAAGATAATATCTTACTGTACCGCAATGGGAGGTATAATGTTTTGTGTAGGCAGCATGAGTGGCATCACATATCTCAAGATGGAAAAGATAACATTGCGTAAATTCTTCAGGATGTTTACGGGGAAGATATTTCTTGGATGGCTGTTGGGTATGATATTCTTATATATGGAGGTATATTTCTTTAATTTTTGGAAATAATAAATAAGTTATGGCAAAGATAAAGCCGGATTGGGTATTAGAATCAAGTTGGGAAGTTTGTAATAAGGTAGGTGGCATTTATACGGTGCTCTCCACACGTGCGAAGATTTTGAATGAACGTTTGGGAGACAGGTTGATATTTATTGGTCCTGACTTCGGTGTAGAAAACGGACTTTTTGCAGAAGACGACAAGATTTATTCAGGATGGCGTAAGAAGACAACGGCAGAAGGACTTTCTGTACGTGTAGGACGTTGGCAGATTCCAGGAAATCCAGTTGCGATACTTGTTGACTTCAAACCGTTCTTTTCTGAAAAAAATGCAATATATGCCAAGATGTGGGAGGATTTCAATGTGGATTCTCTGCATGCCTATGGCGACTACGATGAGTCATGTATGTTTGCTATTGCCACTGCTAAGGTGGTGGAGTCTCTTTATAAAATGGAGATTTCGGTGAACGCACCTGACGCAAATGTGATATACCAATGCCATGAATGGATGACAGGTATGGGGGCTCTTTATATTAAGAAGAATGTTCCAGAGATAGCTACTATCTTCACAACTCATGCCACGACGATAGGTCGCAGTATTGCAGGAAACGGAAAACCTTTGTACGACTATCTGTGGGCTTATAAAGGAGACCAAATGGCAGGCGAACTAAATGTTGCCTCAAAACATAGTCTTGAAAAACAGGTGGCATGTCATGTGGATTGCTTTACTACAGTTAGTGACATCACTGCAAGGGAATGTGCAGAACTGTTGGATAAAACTCCAGATGTGGTACAGCCGAATGGGTTTGACAATAGTTTTGTGCCATCGTCAAAAGCAGAATTTGACAAAAAACGTTGTCAGGCTCGCGAGAAACTTCTGAAGATGGCTAGTGACAAACTGGAAACATCATTTGATGACGATACCTTCATTATAAGTACAAGTGGAAGATTTGAATATCACAATAAAGGATTGGACATGTTCCATGATGCAATATGCCGATTGGGCAAGGATGGGACATGCAGACGCAAGGTGTTGGCATTCATCTTCGTTCCTTATTACAATGCGACAAACATAGATGTGTTCCAGACAGACAGTTCTTATCTGGCAATAATACCGGTGCCGGAGTATCTTCCCGACTATTATGATACCATCATAGGATGTGACTTGTGCATATATCCTTCATATTACGAGCCTTGGGGATATACACCTTTGGAGGCAATAGCATTTAATGTGCCGTGTATCACGACAGACCTCGCTGGGTTTGGTCTATGGGCAGAAAAAAATAAAATTTTTGTAAAAACAAACACGTCTTTGCCACTCTCTGCAGTAACGGTGGTGCATCGTAGTGATTATAATTTTGCTGAGGCATCAGTAGAAATCAAGGACACAATAAAGAAATTTGTGACTTTGCCTGTTGAGGAGATGAATGCTGTCAGAAAAGAAGCAGCAACACTCTCACGCAGAGCTTTGTGGAAAGACTTCATAAGATATTATGACGAAGCATACGACATCGCATTTAGAAATAAAATAACGAGAATAAAAAATAGCTGAGAGCTTAGAGTATAGAGTATATTCAATAATAAACATAATAAAATATGGTAAAAATTAAATCCAATTATGTAAATGAACCTGTTTTTAAGGGTGTTTCTGTAAAGAGTAAACTCCCAGAAAACATGCAGTGCCTTGATGAACTGGCACATAATCTTTGGTGGACATGGAACTATGAAGTTCGTGATATGTGGCGTAGCATGGATCCTCAGATTTATGAAGATGTACAACATAACCCTGTATTGCTACTGGAGAGAATAGGTTATGAAAAGATGAAAGAACTGTCAAAGAATATCTCATTCATCAAAGAGATGAATATGATAAATGACCGTTTTACAGAGTATATGAATAAAAAACCAGACGCATCTCGTCCTTCTGTTGCCTATTTCTGTATGGAATATGGTATGTCACATGTGTTGAAGATATATTCAGGTGGACTGGGAATGTTGGCAGGCGACTATCTAAAGGAGGCTTCTGATTCGAATGTCGATATGTGCGCAGTCGGTTTCTTGTATCGCTATGGTTATTTCACTCAGTCTTTAAGCATGGATGGACAGCAGATAGCAAACTATGAAACACAGAACTTCAATTCTCTGCCTATAGTACAGATGCTCGAAGAGAATGGACAACCAATGGTTATTGATGTTCCTTATATGAACTATCATGTGCATGCTTATGTATGGAAAGCACAAGTGGGACGTGTCTCTCTCTATCTTCTCGATACAGACAATGACATGAATTCTGAATTTGATAAGCCAATTACTCATTCTCTTTATGGTGGTGAATGGGAGAATAGACTTAAACAAGAAATACTCCTTGGTATTGGTGGTATGTTGTTACTGAAGAAACTCGGTATAAAGAAAGATATCTATCACTGTAATGAAGGTCATGCTGCTCTTTGCAATCTGCAACGTCTGTGTGATTATGTGAAAGAGGGATTGACATTTAATCAGGCATTGGAACTTGTTCGTGCTTCATCTCTTTACACTGTACATACCCCTGTGCCAGCAGGACACGACTATTTTGAAGAAGGACTTTTTGCAAAATATCTTAGTGGGTATGCAGATGTACTCGGAATCACATTCGATGAACTGATAGGTATGGGACGTATGAATCCTAACGACCATAATGAGAAATTCTGCATGAGTATTTTTGCATGCAATACATGTCAGGAAGTGAATGGTGTGAGTATGCTTCATGGATGGGTGTCACAGAAGATGTTCTCTGGAATCTGGAAAGGATATTTCCCAGAGGAAAATCATGTGGGATATGTTACCAATGGTGTTCACATGCCAACATGGACATCATCAAATTGGATGGAACTCTACAGACACAATTTTGATTCATCATGGATTAATGATCAGTCTAATGAGAAGATATGGGAAGCCATATATAAAGTGCCAGATGAGGAAATATGGAAAATCCGTATGGCAATGAAGACAAAACTGGTTGACTATATCAAGGGTAAGTTCGCACAGAAATGGTTGCAGAATCAAGGCGACCCTTCTCGCGTTTTGTCATTACTTGAGAGTATAACTCCAAATGCTCTTATCATTGGTTTCTGTCGCCGTTTTGCAACATACAAACGTGCACATCTGCTCTTTACAGACCTTGAAAGACTGAACCGTATTGTAAATAATCCTGAGCGTCCTGTGAAGTTCTTGTTCTCAGGAAAGGCTCATCCTGCAGATGGTGCTGGTCAGGGATTGATAAAACGTATTTATGAAATATCACAACGTCCAGAATTTTTGGGTAAGATTATCTTCCTTGAAGACTATGACATGCGTCTTGCTCGTCGTCTGGTGTCAGGTGTCGATATATGGATGAATACTCCAACTCGTCCTCTTGAGGCTTCTGGTACATCTGGCGAAAAGGCAGAGATGAATGGTGTAGTAAACCTCTCTGTTCTTGATGGCTGGTGGCTCGAAGGTTACCGTGAAGGCGCTGGTTGGGCATTGACAGAAAAACGTACATACGTAAACCAAAATTATCAGGACCAGCTGGATGCTACTACAATATACGGCATGCTGGAGAATGAGATTATACCTCTTTATTATAATACAAATGATAAGGGGTATTCAGAAGGATGGGTGAAGACAATAAAGAATTCTATTGCACAGATTGCTCCTCATTATACAATGAAACGTCAGTTGGATGATTATTATTCAAAATTCTACACTAAAGAGGCAATGAGATTCAAGGAACTCTCAAAGAATGATAATCACATGGCAAAGGAGATTGCTCAGTGGAAAGAAACAGTTTCAGAACGTTGGGACTCTATAAACGTTGTGGAAAGCTATAATGAGATACCATCAGAAGGTTGTGTCGGTGGACAGGCTTATAAGATTCGCTATGTCATAGATGAACAGGGACTCGATGATGCCGTAGGCTTGGAACTTGTTGTTATCAATGAGAACCCTGATGCAACAGGACACCAGTTCATAAAGGCTTATCCGTTTAAGATGACAGGCAAGGAAGGCAACAACTATACGTTTGAACTTAAATACGAACCGACGAGTGCTGGTTCATTTAAGTACGCATTCCGTATGTATCCTAAAAACAATAAACTGCCTCATCGTCAAGACTTCTGCTATGTAAAATGGCTCGACTAGTCTGTGATACTGAACAACAAAAATGCCTGCATCAAATGTGCAGGCATTTTTGTTTGTTTTATATACAAAAGAATTATCCTTTGAATAAATCCTTGATGCCACCGATAGAGCCCATGAGATTTGATGCCTCGTACGGCAGATATACAGTCTTTGTCTTGTCGCCACTGGCAACTTCTTTCAGCATGTCAATATATTTTTGAGCCAAAAGATAATTAGCTGGATTGCTTGACTTCTGTACGGCAGCTGTGATTTGTTCAATAGCTTTTGCCTCAGCTTCTGCCTTGCGGATATGAGCTTGTGCTTGTCCTTCTGCTTCCAATATAGCCTGTTGCTTCTTTGCCTCTGCCTGATTGATGACAGCCATCTTGTCACCTTCAGAGATGAGGATTGCCTGTTGTTTGCTTGCTTCTGACTCGAGAATAGTCGCACGCTTGTTACGCTCTGCCTGCATCTGCTTTTCCATTGCCTGAAGTACTGACTCAGGTGGATTGATATCCTGCAGTTCAACTCGGTTTACTTTTACTCCCCATTTGTTGGTAGCGTCATCAAGGACTGCACGCAACTTGGTGTTGATGGTGTCACGTGATGTCAGAGTCTCATCCAGTTCCAGTTCTCCGATGATATTACGCAAAGTGGTCTGGGTAAGCTTTTCGATAGCATTAGGCAGATTGTTGATTTCATAAACACTCTTGAAAGGGTCTACAATCTGGAAGTAGAGTAGGGCATTTATCTGCGTCTGCACATTATCCTTAGTAATCACGTTCTGTTTGTCGAAATCATAAACCTGTTCACGCAGGTCGATAGAAGATGAATAGTAATATCTTCCACCACGTACAGATGTCGCAATGAGTTTTGGACAGTCTATGAATGGCAGAATGATGTTGATGCCTGGTTGCAGAGTAGCGTGGTATTTTCCTAGACGCTCAATGACTTTCGTCTCGCTTTGTGGTATGATGACAAGCGATTTCTTTGCGAGGATGAGTACGCAAATGACGATTACGATAAGAACCCAAATTGTTGTTTCCATAGTTTTGTGAATTTTATTTGATATAATTTTTTATAAAGTACTTCTGTATTTTTTGTTTGTCCAGATGACGAGTGTATCTACGTGCTCTGGTTCAGCTAGGTCTCATTATATTCTTTCTACGGTTATTATAATAGACTCTCTTGACAGAACCTTTACCTTTGTACCTTTTTCTATGCCACTACCATCATGGGATAATGCTTTCCAATCATCACCATCAATGGCGACACGTCCATAACCATTTTCTTCGATGCTCTCACTAACAGTACCTTCTCTGCCAATAAGAGCATCAGCATTGCTTGGGCGGTCTTCTTTTTTATGAAGATATTTCAATGCCAGAGGCCTGACGGTAAAGATACTTATTAGAGTGAATAAAGCGAAAAATGCCAATTGCCAATAGATATTCAGTCCGATGCCAGATGCGATGGCAGCGAAGACTGCACCAATAGAGAAACAGATGATAAAGAAATCACCACTGCTCAGTTCCAAAATAAGGCATAATATGGCGATAATTGTCCATATCTGCCAGACATTACTTGCAAAATACTCAATCATAGTTGTTTTAGAAATTGTTTGGTTATATTAAATGATGTGTCCGATAC
Source organism: Candidatus Equicola stercoris (assembly GCA_018065415.1). Classification (GTDB taxonomy): domain Bacteria; phylum Bacteroidota; class Bacteroidia; order Bacteroidales; family Bacteroidaceae; genus Prevotella. Next base: position 42,885 of record JAGHTI010000013.1, on the reverse strand, counting down.
TGTTGCCCAGAAGTCGGTGTACATCTTTGTGTTATTTTCTTTTGTGACGATGTCAGATATTATACGAAAACTGATAAATGGCACATTGAATATGTAACATACTTGTGCAAGAGAACCACTTTCCATATCGAAAGCGAGAGTTTCTGGAAAATGCTCCATTACCTTATTATATTTTTCCCTGTCGTCGATAAAAGAATCTCCACTGGCAATCAAACCAGCATGGATGTTCTGTCCTGTATTTTCGGAAGTCTTGCTGTTTAATGCCAGTTTTATCAGGTCTTTCGGTGTTTCATATATTGCCGGCATGTGCTGTATTGCTCCATACTGTGATTCCGGACCGCAATATACGTCATGATACACAACTCTTTCGCTGACTACCACATCCATGATGTTCGTTCTTGATGTTCCACCTGCCACACCACTGGATATTATCAAGTCGGGATTATGCTCTTTGATGAGTAGGGTACATCCCACAGCAGCATTGACCTTACCAATACCACACTTGCGTAAGATAATATGGTTGTCACCCAATTGCACATCATCAGAACCGAGTACGTTGATAAACTGCTCGTACTCCTTATTCATTGCTACGATTAATCCTATTTTCATACAGTTTTTACCTATAGCCGACTTCAAAATTAGTGCAAATCAAGGACAATGCCAAATAAATTTATTTATTTCCGATTTGGAAGGATGAAAAATGGAGTGGAGAATCAACCTACAAGTGCAATATTAATAAAAAAGTTTATAAAAATTTTGTTGGTAGTAAAAAAATGTATAACTTTGCATCCGCTTTTATCAACGCACCGTTAGCTCAGTTGGTAGAGCACCTGACTCTTAATCAGGGTGTCCAGAGTTCGAGCCTCTGACGGTGTACAAAATATAAGAAAGCAGTTGGTGTGATACTTTTTGGTGTCACACTATTTTTTTTCTACCTTTGCAAAAATGAATTTTTGATATGCATGCAACAGTAAAAATACCTGCAAAGATAAATTTGGGACTTAATATCGTCAGCAAAAGACCGGATGGCTATCATAACCTTGAAACCGTGTTCTATCCAGTACCTTTGTATGATGAATTGTCGATGGAGGTGTTACAAGATGGCAACACCACCTCATTGCATATAGATGGTTTGGAAATAGCAGGCGACTTGTCAGACAATCTTGTGTTGCGTGCTTACCGCCTGTTGGCAAACGATTTTGAAATACCACCATTACGGTTTAATTTAAAAAAGAACATCCCAACACAGGCAGGAATGGGGGGCGGTTCTGCTGATGCTGCTTACACCTTATTATTATTAAATAAGGAGTTTTGTTTAGGATTGAATGAAACCGCTTTGGCAGGCTATGCAAAAAGATTAGGTGCCGACTGCCCGTTTTTTGTTTACTCAAAACCGTGTTTTGCTACGGGAATAGGGGAGCAGTTGGAAGTGATAGACCTTGATTTGAAAGGTCTTGAAATTATCATCATAAAACCTGATGTAGCTATCTCTACAAAAGAGGCCTTTTCTTTGGTCGAGCCGAGAATGTCACAGAAAAAATGTCGTGAGATAGTGTCACAACCAATAGAGACATGGCGTGATGAGTTGAAGAATGATTTTGAGGTATCAGCCTTTTCTCTTTATCCACAATTAGCAGAGATAAAAAAATATTTATATGAATCAGGTGCTCTGTATGCATCTATGACGGGGAGTGGTAGTGCAATGTTTGGCATCTTTCGTCAACCATTGGAAAATAATAACTCTCTATTTTGTCAAGGAAATAATAATTATTTTCTAACTTTGTAGTCCGCAAAAAAGAAAGAAGATATGGCAGATTCAAAAACTCGCAAACAGCGACCTACTCAACCAATAAATACCGCGTATGGACATCTTCAACCACAGGCGTTGGAGATAGAAAAGGCAGTTTTAGGTGCCCTTATGATGGATACGGATGCGTATGCTGTAGTATGCGAAATCCTTCATCCTTCCTCTTTCTATGAACCTCGCAACCAGAAAATTTATTCTGCCATTGAAACACTTAGTATGTCTCAGCATCCTGTTGACATGCTTACTGTTGCGGAACAATTGGAAAAAGATGGTGAACTGGAAAATGTGGGTGGTCCTGCTTATCTTGGTGAACTGACATCTGACGTGGCTTCTTCGGCTCATGTGGTATATCATGCTAAGATTTTAGCTCAAAAGAGTCTTGCACGCGAACTGATAACATATTCATCAAAGATAGAGACAAAGGCTTTTGATGAAACTGTCGATATCAATGAACTTATGCAGGAAGCAGAGGGCGATCTGTTTGAACTTTCGCAAACGAATATGAAACAGGACTATAGACAGATTGGTCCTGTCATTGAGGAGGCGGAAGCTTCTATCCGTAAGGCTGCGGAGACGAAAGGTGGTCTGACTGGTCTTCCGAGTGGGTTTACGAAACTTGATGATGTTACTGCAGGATGGCAGAGCTCTGACCTTATCATCGTTGCTGGTCGTCCGGCAATGGGAAAGACATCGTTCGCATTGTCTTTGGTGAAGAACATTGCCATCGACATGAACAACCCGATTGCATTTTTCTCTTTGGAAATGAGTAGTAAACAGTTAGCAAACAGACTCATCTCGCAGGTGTGCGAAATTCCAGGACATAATATACTGACAGGACAACTGACACAGTTGGAGTGGACACGTCTTGATAGACATTTGGATTTAATGCAGAAATCACCTATCTATGTTGATGATACGCCACAGCTGAATATCTTTGAACTACGTACTAAGGCACGCCGACTGGTGAAGAATGAAGGTGTGAAGATGATAATCATCGACTATCTGCAGTTGATGACTGGTACAGGAAAGCATTTCGGCTCACGTCAGGAGGAGGTGTCAACGATATCTCAGTCGTTGAAGGGATTGGCGAAAGAACTAGATATTCCTATCTTGGCATTGTCACAGTTGAATCGTGATGTAGAGAAACGTGATGCAAAGTCTAGTGGTTCAGAAGGTAAACGTCCTCAGCTTTCTGACCTTCGTGAGTCTGGAGCCATTGAGCAAGATGCCGATATGGTTATCTTCGTTCATCGTCCTGAATATTATAAGATTTATGAAGATGAAAACGGAAACTCCACCAGAGGTAAGGCTCAGATTATCATTGCTAAACACAGAAAGGGTGCCACGAAGGATGTCATGTTGAACTTCCGTAGCGAGTTTACGGCTTTCCAGAATGAGGATGCATCTTATGTTCCACCTACAGATGGCGGTACATTTAGTTCAAAGATGAATGACGATTTTCCTGTTCCAGGACTACCTGATGATGACCCATTCAAACCGAATACCAATGAAGCGGCATTCTGAAAAGATGTCATTAGTTTTATAAGTTCATCCGTCATTTCCGCAGATACAGAAATTATACATTGCATAGACTCTGAGTGTGAAGAAGCACACATTTTGAGTCTTTATGCATTTTGGTGACGATGATAGTGAATAGAGTCAACACTTGCATTAAGGAATGCATACGTGAACGGCGACAAGCGTTGTTACGCTTGTGCCATCCACGCCGAAGCAACCTCTGTTAAGTCATAAGATTTTATTTGCTGACCTTTTTGCCCTTTACTGTAAAACGCCAAAGTTTTTTATGTGAGTCATCATTTCCAACTGCTTTGCGAAGTGTAGGCTCATCAAGTTCTATATCTCGTTTCTCTGGAATGATGACAGGATTGGGGGCTGCTCTATCGAATACACTGACAGCTTCTTCCCATATCTCGTTGACACATTTCACAGGACCATCAAAGACGTGATTATCTTTATCTTCAACTGTTCTTATGAGTATGCCACCTCCATAATTCTGTTTTTTGTTACTCTCAAAGGTCACATCAACACCATAATTATGTATGTACCAACACCCTGCTTTAGAGTTTCTTGCATAGGTAACAGTAGATTTTTTATTTGTTCTTAAATCATCATAATTATCACCATAGAAATAAAACTCGATCTCGTTTATAAAATATTTATTCCCCTTGCTTTCGATGCAATAGTTACCCATTAGGAATTTCGCTAAATCAGGAAATTGTGCATCAAGTTCAGATTCGGTCATTGATTTGTTGACTTTGAGAAGTCTGTCCATTAACTTTTCCATACTATTACTTAATTTTAAATTTAAATTTAAAGTTGCTTTTTAAAGAGTATTCATTCATAAATTCATCCAAATTTTTCTGAACGGGAAAACATTTCTGTTCGTCTGAATTTTTCCTTTCTACATATTTGTTGATTAGAAGAGTTTTGTGAAAGTCCTCATAGATTGTCCAAGTCAAACAATTTAATGCGCCTCCCTGTTCTGCAATGAAGTCACGCATCTGTACCATATAAATATGGTCATCGGATTCCGGATATAACTCACGGTATTGCTTTATGGCTTCTTCGTCCGTAATATCATTGCCTATACCAGGAATAATGATAAAGTCAGCAGTTTGTAGGCAATTGATATAAGCCCAACTTAAATCGTTATATTCGCTTAACTTAAGTTCTATGACTTCGAAATGTTCTGCCAAAGCATCATACATTTGATTTGCTATGTTATCTTCATACAATTTAAGATTGACTAATACTATTGGTCTTCCTTCTTTGTTTGCATCTATATATCTTACAATTCCATCGGTATGACCAAAAGTATCTTTTCTATCCCATGGGAGCCAGACCACTGTTAGGTTAGACTCAATAAATGCGCACTTAAGAAGGGCTTCTATAGATTCCTTATTGTAATTGGTATTTTCAAACAACACTTTCTCTGTGATTACGACATAGTATGTAAATGTAGAACCTTTTCGTCCTTTACAAAACACCATGTTACCACCATCCATGACAAGAGGAATATTAACAAAAATGAAGTCCTTTATGAAGGGGCAGTTGTTTATAACATTGTCAACATCAGTTATATACTTCTTCTTGTCTTGGAGATAATCAGGATTAAAAATGAATTTCGCGAATACATCCTGATAAACTTGAACTGGCATGAAATCTCGCACCCAATAGTCTTTAGTGTGGCACACGTGACCAAATCCTCTGTGATATTTCCACATAATTTTGCTAAGTTGATTATACAACTCAGGATAATGTCTATCCAACAGACTTGAGAAGATTACCTGGGTCTTTTCTTTTTCTGTAATTATCATATTTATTTGTATTAAATTAATATTAAATTAAACATGATGATTTGTCGACTAATCACGATGCAAAGGTTAAAACTTAAACTCGAAGAAGCAAGTTTTTCCTGTTAATTTTTGTTAAAGTCCAGATGTGTTATTTATTGATTATCAATAGATTATAAAATAAATTCATTGTATTTTTTTTATTATTTATGATATAACTTTTTACTGGTTGATAAACTTAGAACTAATACTTTTCTTGACTCATTCATTACTTCTCCTTTTTACCGCTTTACCATTTTGGGAAAACCATTTATGATAAGCCCTTTTTGCTACCTACCAGATAAGACGAAGTTATCTACCTTAAATGCTTTTTCGCACAACGAGTGTTGTTGACAGGACCAACCGAAAATGGTGAGTGAACCCACGACTTTTGTTGAAAAAAACCACGACTTTTGACGAGGTAATCTACGAGATTTGCAAATACTAAAGCTCATAGTTGGAAATCAGTATATCGCAAATTGAGAATCGGTATGCACGTAGTTGACGATGATACCTACGCGAGTTTGAATTTAATGAACTTTTCTATTTTCCGATACCAACTTCTTTCCATCAAGGTCATTTCCACAGATGGTAGATGTGAAAGACAATAAAGGTGTTTCTGCTCGATAGGTCTGGTAGGTCCTCGCGTCAAATAAGTTTTGTCCTCGCGACACATCAAGTAGGTCGCCTCATCACGTATGGTTGCGCTTGCTGACACGTCATAGTGTGCTTACTTGCACTTTAGGTGGGTTTTATCAGCACATATAATGGATGGTAGCGATATGTGTTGCCTTGTATAATATAAGGTGTTGTTAGTTATAATATACGCTGTGTTGTTTGCTTGCAAGAAGATGATATGACAACTATATCGTCTGTACAGAATTATTTCTGTATGAAAGTGATGTTATAAAGAAAAAAGTGATGTTATAAAGAAGAATCGGTAATAATTTTATGGAATTCCTTAGGAAGATAGATGTTCTTGACTGATATTGCCTTTTTGAATAGAGGTGCAATTTCCTCGTCCCTGAATCCTGCGATGCCGCACCCGATGCGTGTCACCAGGAATTTCATATCTTGATGCTTATTGGCATATTCAATAAATTCGTCAACGTATGGTTTGATGGTCTCTACACCTCCTTGCATGGTAGGAATAGCGTATGTCTGTCCTGTCAACCCCACACCGACACCCCATTCGGCACCAAACTTTAGATTTGCAACTCGCGCAGCACCTCCCATGTGATAACCTGCAAGATTACTGCCAAATACAAATATCTCGTCTTTCTCCAGTGTGTCTATTCTACCAGAGGCGATATTAGGTTGTTCGGTTCTGTTACTGCTCATAGTTTTAACTTTATAAGATGCTGACTAGTTTATAATATCCGTTGTCTTTCTTTATGTTGCCAGGTGTTTTACTTTCTTCTAAAGATTCTTCTTAGTTTGAAAATCAGCATTACAATGTCATATGTCAGTACGGCTTTGTTGATAATGTTCACAAGGTTTTCCCCTTTGCTAACCACATTCTTTTCCTTTGTGCCAACAATCCCATTCCAGTCGTTGGCAATCTGCTTGGAAGTGATGTCAAGCTTTCTCTGTAACTCTTCCTTGCGTATTTTTATATCAGTGGAATCAATCATTGTCTTTTAATATGATTTTTGACAATAGACGTAATATCGGCTTTTTGATAAGTCTGTTTCTCATCAGATAGATACAGCCGAACAACAACAAATGGATACCGGCAATGATGCAATAGCCGAATGCCTTTCCTACAACTGGTTCCAAACATGCTTCAAGGGCAAATGACAGAAAAAACAATATGATAGTGGCGATGACAAACAATATCAGGAAAACCGCAAGTGCTGTCAGTAAGTGTGTCAGTTTTTCAACACCACTATACTTCAAGTATTCTGCCTTGAGCTCAGCATATTGCCTGAGTTTCTTTATCAAGTCTGCTGTAAGGGTTACTTTTTCGTCTGTTGAAAACATCGTCTTATATTATGCTTCATCAACTTCAACACTGGCATCATGACCTTTTATGGTGTCTTTGATGTTGTTGACAAGGTCTTCAAGAGCCTCTTTGCTTAACTTTATATTGTGTTTGTCGCAGAAATCCTTCACTGTGTCTGCTATTTTCTCTCTTGTGTCAGAACCTTTCTCTGGAGCGAAAAGAAGCCCGATGACAGCTCCTGCTATGGCACCACCGAGAAATGCACCTAAAAAACTTGAACCTTTCATATTGCGTACGATTTTTATATTATTTCAAGGGCAAAAATAATTAAAAATATGAAATTGTAATAAAAAAAACGGATTTATTTTCATTGTTTAAATGTTTTTTTCTAACTTCGCAACGGAATAAAAATATGCATATTATAATAATCTGATAAAATTTATAAAAATGAAGAAATTATTTGTTTTGTGTGGTATTGGTCTTTGTGTAGCTTTGGTTGCTACTAGTTGTAAGTCTAGCGAAAGTGCTTATAAAAAAGCTTATGAGAAGGCAAAGGCAAACGAGACTGTTGTTGTTGAAGAACCTACTACAACTGTAGTTGCACCTATGACAGAGGTTAAGGCTGAGGAAAAGGTTGTTGACAATTATGACAATGTTAATGTCCGTCAGGAAAAACTGAATGTTCTTGATGGCAATGGTCTGAAGAATTTCAGCGTTGTTGTTGGTGCTTTCGGTCTCAAGGCAAATGCAGAGGGACTTATGAACCAGCTGCGTTCACAAGGATATGCTGCACAGTTGGCATTCAATGCTGAACGTAACATGTACCGTGTCATAGCATCTACATTCGACACAAAGAATGAGGCTGCAGCAAACCGTGACCAGTTGCGTGCTACATTCCCTGATGCATGGTTGCTCTATAACATAAAATAATATTCTATTTTGGGACGAATTCTTTCTATTGATTACGGAAAGAAACGTACGGGATTAGCAGTTACCGATCCTCTCCAGATTATAGCGGGAGGATTGGCAACTGTTTCTACTTTAGAGCTGTTCGACTTTCTGCGCGCCTATCTAAAGAAAGAGAGTGTTGAAAAGATTATTGTTGGTGACCCAAAACAGTCTGACGGCTCTCCGAGTGAAAACAAGGCACGCGTAGATGAGTTTGTTGCAAAACTGCGTAAGGATGTTCCGCATATCTCTGTGGAATATTATGATGAGCGTTTCACATCTGTCCTTGCGCACAGAGCAATGATAGAAGGAGGACTGAAAAAGAAAGCACGACAGAATAAAGCTCTTGTTGATGAAATCTCGGCAACAATCATACTTCAGGATTATATGGAATCAAAAAACTTTAAACTACCATGATACTACCAATATATTTATATGGACATCCTGTTTTAAGACGAGTGGCAGAAGATGTCGAGACAACAGACAAGGAAGAGATTACGCAATTTGTTGCGGATATGTATGAGACATTGGAAAAGACTGGTGGCATCGGTCTGGCTGCTCCTCAGGTGGGTAGGTCGGCACGTGTCGTTATCGTTGATTTACGACCGTTGGCAGAAGATTTTCCTGAATATGCTGATTTTAAGCGTACATACATAAATAGTCATATCGTTGATTACAACGAAGATAAAGATACGTCAGACGAAGGTTGTCTGTCTGTGCCGGGTATAAGTGAAAAGGTAATCCGTCCTACGAAGATACGCATACAGTATCTGGATGACAAATTTGAACCTCATGACGAGTGGGTGAGCGGTTATCTTGCTCGTGTCATCCAACACGAATCCGACCACCTGGAAGGAAAGATGTTTGTTGACCGACTGTCACCATTGCGCAAGCAGATGATAAAGAAAAAATTGAACAATATCCTAAAAGGTATCGTATCTTGCAACTACAAGGTGAAGTTCAAAAAATGAAAAGATTTCTGTTTATCTCATGTTTTGCATTTCTCCTCTCTTTTCCTGTGGAAAGGATAGGGCAGGGGGTGTGCTGTGCACAGATAAACACGGAGCGTTTCACTATGATGGGAAAGGTGGCACTGACCTACGAGGATTATGTACTTGCCATTCAGTATTTTAATCAGGTCATCAATGCTAAACCTTATCTATATGAGTCATGGTATCTAAGAGGTGTCGCAAAATATAATCTTGACGACTATAGTGGTGCGGAGCAAGATTGTAATGAGGCTTTGAAGATAAACCCATTTATCGAAAGCGTATATGAGCTGAGAGGTTTGTGTCGTATTCAGCAGAACGACTATGTCGGTGCTGAAGAAGATTATAACAAGGCATTGTCATTCAATCCGAAGAACAAATCTGTATTGCACAACCGCATGTTGTGTCGTGTGGAACAGAAAGACTACAAACGGGCTATGGCAGAAGTCGATACCCTTCTCTTGTTGGATGACAAAAATGCAAAGTACTATGCCATGAAAGCAGAACTATACATGTTGCAGAAAGATACTGTCAATGGCGAGAAGATGTTGGAAAAGAGTCTTGATTTGGATAAATATAATGGTCCTGCGTGGGCTACACGTGCACAGATTGCCATCAACCATGGCGACTGGGCAAATGCAGAAGACTATCTGTCGAAGGCAATCCATTATATTCCTAAGTTTGTCCCTCTTTATCTGAACCGAGCTATCGTGCGTTATCATCTGGCACGATTGCGCGGATGTATGGAAGACTATGACATGGTGCTCACCCTCGAACCTGATAACTTCTTTGCACACTACAACCGTGGTCTGCTCAGGATGCAGGTGGGCGATGATAATAGGGCCATCTCTGACTTCGACTTTGTCTTGAAACTCGAGCCTGACAATCTCATGGCAATCATGAACAGGGCAGAACTGAAGGAGAAAACAGGAAACCTGCGTGGGGCAATACGTGATTACTCGTCAGTGATAAAACGTTACCCAGACTTCTGGGCAGGAATACATGCACGCGCCAACTGTTACAGACGTCTCGGCGATATTGCTAGAGCAGAACAGGATGAGTTCCGCATCCTCAAGGCACAACAGGAGAAACGTCTTGGCATAAATGGTCATAACAGGATACGAAAGGTATCACTCGGTACACGTCATAAGAGTGATGAAGATGTGCATAAATACGATGAACTCGTTGTTCAGGACCCAGAAGAAGATGTAATGCTCAAATATGAGAGTGAAAGTCGTGGAAAAGTACAGAATCTCAAGGTGTCCATAGAACTTCGACCAGATGTCTATGTGGGAACTGAAATAGCATCGAAACCAGATTCTCTGTTGACTTCTTGGGATAAAGCTCTTGTTCTATATAATCGTGCCAATGCCTTGTCAAAGCAGAAAGACTATAAGGCAGCAATAGATCTTTACGATACAGTTCTTGCCCTCGACTCTGGCATGAAAGAAGCATATTTCAATAGAGGACTTACGCGTATCTTTGATGGTCGTATTGAAGATGGTATCCGTGATTTGAGTAAGGCAGGAGAGTTAGGACTCTATTCTGCATACGGCATCATAAAGAAATATAGAAAATAAAACAGGTTTATAATTTGGGGTCTGAGTGGTATGAGTGGTCTAAGGGAACTAGGGAACTAGGGATTTAGGGAACTAGGGAACTAACTCTAAGCTCTCAACTCTAACCTCTGACTTTAGACATGTTGACTTTTAAACTTTAAACTTTTAAACGTATGGCAGAACATAGCGATCTTGGTTTTTGGGGCGAGCTAGTCGCCATAGACTACCTAAAATCGAAGGGATATTTTGTCAGTCATCACGATTGGCGATTGGGACATAGAGATTTGGATATTGTAGCCATTGACAATTCTACGAAAGAAATAGTCTTTGTAGAAGTGAAAACACGTCGTGACAACCTGTTCTCAGAGCCCGAAGATTCCATAGATGCTGACAAGATAAAGAATCTCAAATCAGCTGCTGCCGCATATCTGCGATTTTACAAGATAACACGCAATGCCCGTTTCGACATTATCTCTATCATTGGCACCACTGACGAACACCACACCCTCCGTCATCTCATTGATGCATTTTGATAATTACGGTTGTACGCGGTTTTGCGGTTTTACGGTTTTGCGGTTATTTGTCTCTCGCAGAGAAATCATCGTTTTGTTTTACAAAATATGTGTAATCTATAAAAAGCCAATCATCAAACAAGTTTGCCATCGCCTTTTAATAGACTCCACGCACTGACATTGCAGTGCCGATGATTTTACGCAGAGGGCAGAGGCACCTAAAGGTGCTACGCAGAGTTTTTTTGTTTTATTATCGTTATCGTAGCGAAGCGTATCGTAGCGAAGCGTATCGTAGTGAAACGTATCGTAGCTTCAGCGTATCGTTATCGTTATCGTTATCGTTATCGTAGGCGAAGCCTCCTCATTTATAAAGGAATCGGCGGATGGATTTCTTTGCAGTTTTCTCAAACTCTTCTTCACGCAGTTCTATCTTTGTGATTTTTGAATAAGTAGGCATCAGCTCGTTAAGAGTGCTGAGGTTTTCTTCCATCACTGCTTGCAGGTCTTCTTTGTCCAGACCATCATTTTGTGCTTCATCATAGTCGGGATATACGAGTGCGACGAGTTTTTCATCACGCTGTACTACCACACATTCCATGACGAATGGAAGAGAATTGAGTTTGTCCTCTATTTCTTCAGGATAGATGTTCTGTCCATTGGCACTGAGTAACATATTTTTGCTTCTACCTTTGATAAATATGTTTCCCTCTTCATCCATTATCCCAAGATCTCCAGTCTTGAACCATCCGTTGACAAATGCTTGTTTTGTTTCTGCTTCGTCTTTATAATATCCAAGCATGACATTCAGTCCTCGTACCATTATCTCACCTGGTATTGTCCTTGGGTCTGTACTGTCTATGCGCACTTCCATATTTCGTACAGCTTTACCACAACTTCCCAATGGAGCATTGTACCAATCTTCGTAACAGATAATAGGTGCACATTCTGTGGCTCCGTAGCCGACTGTCATAGGGAATTTGATTTGATGTAGAAATTCTTCTACTTCCTGATTCAAAGCAGCTCCACCAATGATTAATTCGTAGAAGTTATTGCCGAAGATTTCTTTCAGACGCTCACAGAGTTTTGACCTCACCTTGAGTCTTAAGGCTGGTGTATTCATGAGAATCTTCATTCTGTGATTCTGCAATTCAGGGAATATGCGTTTCTTGATAATCTTCTCTATGATAAGAGGAACGGAGATGATAAGGAATGGTTTTAAATCCTGAAAGGCTTTCAATATGACAGCAGGAGATGGTGTGCGTGTAAGGCAATTGATGTGTATTCCTATGCAGAATTCAAGTATCAATTCAAATGCCATTCCATACATATGAGCCATAGGAAGCATGCAGATACCCTTCATTCCAGGGTGGTAATGGCCATTAATAATATGCAAAGCAAAATCATAATTGCTCCACATTGCACGATAAGGAATCATAACACCTTTTGAATGCCCTGTAGTACCACTTGTGTAGTTTATCAAAGCCAGCTCATCAGGATCCTGCTCTTTATAATAGCAAATATCATCTTGTGTGAACCGTTCTGGAAATTTCTTTCCAAACATGGCATTCAGGTTCTTGCGTGCATGTTCCAGTTTCTCTGAACGGCATGTCATAAGACTGAAATCAGGAAGATTTATTATACCTTCCAGATTAGGCATCTCTTCAGGTGAGATTATGGTCTTGATATAATCTCCTACGAAAAGAAGTTTTGCTTCACTGTGGTTGACGCAGTTGTGTATTTGTTCTTCCTTGAATTCATGGAGTAGTGGTACTGCGACAGCACCGTATGTCAGAGTTGCAAAGAAGGCGACTCCCCAGTTAGCTGAATTTCGTCCACAAAGAGCAATTTTATCTCCATGCTTTATTCCACTTTCTTCAAAGAGGATGTGAAGCTTTTCAATTTTCCTTGCAACATCTTTGTAGGATAATGTTTGGATTTGGTAATCTGATATTGATTCTAATTCCCAGAATTTTTTAACAGCATTCTCTATTAGAAGATTGAAACTACCGATGTTTTCTTTTGCAGGTATAGACATTGCACGTTTTCTTTTGTTTTGTGCAAAATTACAATCAATCTTGCACAAATCAAAACTTTTTGTGCAAAATGTGACTTTTTGAACAATGATTCAAGAAAACGTAACAATTAACGCGATTTATTTATACAGGAATCGTCTGATAGATCTCTTTGCTGTCTTTTCAAATTCTTCGTCACGCAATTCTATCTTTGTGATTTTTGAATAATTAGGCATCTGTTCGTTAAGAGTATTAAGATTTTCTTCCATTACAGCGTTAAGGTCATCCTTATCCAATCCAAGGTGTTTGGCTTCTTCGTAATCAGGATAAACTAGTGCGACAAGTTTCTGGTCGCGCTGTACCACAACACTTTCGTTGATGAATGGAAGCGAATTTAATTTATCTTCAATCTCTTCAGGGTATATGTTCTGTCCATTGGAACTAAGCAACATATTCTTTATACGTCCCTTAATGTATAGGTATCCACCTTCGCTGAACACACCGAGGTCGCCAGTATGATACCATCCTTCTTCATCGAGAACTTCTTTTGTGGCTTCATCATTTTTGTAATATCCCAGCATCACATTCAAACCGCGTACCAATATCTCTCCAGGATAGTTTATTGGGTCGTTGCTGTTTATCTTGACTTCAATGTTTGTTGCTGGTCGTCCACAGCATCCTGGCTCTGTGTCTGTATAGTAAGAATAGGTGATAAGCGGTGCACATTCCGTTGCTCCGTATCCAACGCAATATGGGATGTCAATGCTTTTTAGGAAGTCTTCCACCTCAGCATTCAGTGCGGCACCACCCATTACGAGCTGGCAGAACTGTCCGCCGAAGGCATCCATCAACTGTTTGCGTATTTTCTGTTTTACCTTCTTACGTATTGTTGGAGTGTGCAATAACAGTTTCATGCGCGGTGTCTGAATTTTCGGGAATATCTTCTTCCTGACTATCTTTTCTATCACCAAAGGTACGGTGATAATAAGTGTTGGTTTCTTTTCAGACAGCATACCCATGAGTAGGGCAGGGGATGGTACTCTGCTGAGGAAATACACATGACGTCCTTGTGTAAATGGATAGATGAGGTCGAAAGCCATACCGAACATGTGGGCAAGAGGTAGCATACTTACGAAGTTTTCTCCAGGTTTCAATGTTTTTCCCATCTCTTCCCATGCAAAGTTCAGATTGCTCCACATGGCACGATAAGGTAGCATTACTCCTTTGGGTTTTCCTGTTGTACCACTGGTATAATTAATCAGTGCCAACTCGTTAGGATCTTGTTCTATATAGTATGAAACATCTTTTTGTGTGAAACGTTCAGGGTATTTCTTTCCGAACATTTCATTCAGGTGTTCGCGTGCAAATTGTAGTTTTTCATTTCTGCAAGTATGCAAACTGAAATCCGGGATGTTAATAATTCCTTCCAGATTCGGCATCGCTTCTGCATCAATGACGGTTTTAATATAATCACCGATGAACAGCAGTCGTGCATCACTATGGTTTGTACAATTATGTATCTGTTCTGGTGTGAACTCGCTGAGCAGAGGAACAGCCACGGCTCCGTATGTCCAGATGGCGAACAAGGTTGTTGACCAGTTTCCGGTAGAACGTCCGCATAATGCAATCTTGTCTCCGTGTTCTATTCCGCTTTCCTTAAAGAGAATGTGTAACTTTTCAATCTTTCTTGCAACGTCATGATATTGTAGCGTGCTACCTTTGTAATCTGTGAACGCATCCAGATTCCAAAATTTGATGATAGCATCTTGAATCCACTGGTTAAAACTTGGTACTTGCGAAATATCTAAAATCTCCTTGCTCCTCATAATTTGTTTTTTTTGCGGTTGTACGGTTGTACGGTTTTGTGGTTATACGGTTTTGCGGTTTTTGCACACATTTATATTGTAGTGTGCATTTTTTGTTCTATTCTTCAGTAATTTTGTTCAAATTTTCTCAAAACATTGCAAAAGTACTGATTTTTTATGAGATGACCAAGAAAATGAATGTTTTTTGCAAAATCATTTATTCATATCTCATGCTATTTGATGGGCGAATGTGAGAAATGAGTAGAGTAGGGATGATTTCAACGATGACAACAAATAGTATCACTGCCATGTTCAACAAGACCAATATCCCCCAATCAATGGCGATAGGTACAGAACTGACGTAATAGTCGGTAGGGTCAAGATGAATGAAATGTGTGTACTTCTGTAGCAGGCAGATGCCGATGCCTATGATGTTTCCTATTATTATTCCTTTGCATATTATGAATGTTGCAAACCATAGGAAAACTTTTCTTATGCTGGCATTACGTTGTCCCAGAGCCTTCAGCATACCAATCATCTTTGTTTTTTCCAATATGATAATGAGCACTCCACTTGTCATGGTAAAAGCAGAAACACAAACCATGAGAATCAGTATTATCCATACATTTACATCCAGTAGTTCCAGCCATGCGAAGATGCCAGGAAAGATGTCTTGAATGGTACGTACGCAGTAACTGTCGGTGCTGTTTTTATCCGAAGAGAATACGAGGGGATTTATTTGCTCTCTTATGTTGTCTGCAATTAATTGATTTTCGCTTGCCGAATTATCTGCACCTACGATGGCGTTGACTTGTTTGTGGCATCTTATTTCAATTCCAGAACATTGAGTGTCTGAAAATTTATTTAGTTTGCGTGCTGTCTGTATGTCTATGAAAACTAATGAGTTGTCATGTTGTGACATGTTGGTCTGATAAATACCTTCTACAGTAAACTTGCGTACACGCACCCCATTTTCATCAACGAAATATGCGAAAACCTTATCGTAGCATTTCAGGTTCAAAACATCAGCAATGCTCTGTGATATGATGATGCGATTTTTATCTGTTTCGAATGATGGTATGGAACCTGCAACGAGACTTTTATGCAGGAAGGTGGTGTCATAGTCTTCACCGATACCCTTGAATGTAATACCGAGAAAGTCATTGTCTGTCTTTAGAATGCCTTGAACGTTGCAATACGGAGAGAATGTCATGGTGTTCCCTGTACGTTTATTCTCCTCTTCAAGTCTTTCTGTCAAGGTGTCTGTGATCTCCATGGCTGTATTCACGCCATACTGTATGCCAGAAAAACTTTGAATTTGAATATCCCCCACAAGACCAGTTATCTTGTCGTTTATGCTACCTTTGAATCCGAGTATGACACAGACGGTCATTATCATCACAGCAATGCCGATGGCAACGCCGATGGTTGCAATCTTTATCGCCGGACCACTGATACGTCTTTTCTCCGTATCGCCGAAACAGATCTTTTTAGCAATAAAATATTCTAAGTTCATTCAGTTCTTCCGGGGTATGCTTCCAGTGCCTTTTCCAGAATAAACAAGGCACGTGTAAGGTCTTCCTTTTTTAGTACGTAGGCAATGCGTACTTGGTTTTTCCCTGCCCCTGGTGTGGTATAGAATCCTGCAGCTGGAGCAGTCATCACCGTTTCTCCTTCGTAATTAAAATCGGTAAGACACCATGCACAGAACTTCTCGCTGTCATCGACAGGTAGTTTTGCTACAGTATAGAAGGCTCCCATCGGGATAGGGGAATAAACTCCCGGAATGCGGTTGAGACCATCGATGAGGCATTTTCTTCTCTCCACATATTCGTCATAGACATCGCGTGAATACTCCTCTGGTGCTTCAAGAGATGCCTCAGCAGCAATCTGTCCTATCAGCGGTGGTGAAAGACGTGCTTGGCAGAATTTCATTACAGCCTTGCGTACCTCTTCATTCTTTGTTATCAGTGCACCTACACGTATTCCACATTCGCTGTAACGCTTTGATACGGAGTCTATAAGCACCACATTGTCCTGTATTCCCTCAAGATGACAGGCACTGATATAAGGACTGCCAGTATAGATGAACTCCCGATACACTTCATCGGAAAAGAGGTATAGGTCGTATTTCTTCACGAGGTCACGAATCTGGTTCATCTCCCTTCTGGTATAGAGGTATCCCGTAGGGTTGTTAGGATTGCATATCAGTATTGCACGTGTATGCTCGTTTATCAGTTTTTCAAATTTTTCCACCTTTGGCAATGAAAAACCCTCATCTATGGTTGTCGCTATTGTGCGAATCTTTGCACCGGCAGCAATGGCAAAAGCCATGTAGTTGGCGTATGCAGGTTCAGGAACTATTATCTCGTCATCAGGGTTCAGGCACGACAGGAAAGCAAACAGTACAGCCTCACTACCTCCTGACGTTATGATGATGTCATCAGCCGTCACATTGATGTTGTATTTCTTGTAATAGTTTACCAGTTTCTCTCTATAATGCTGATACCCCTGTGAAGGACTATACTCCAGTACCTTCATGTCAATGTTGTGTATAGCATCCAACGCCACCTGTGGTGTAGGTAAGTCGGGTTGTCCTATGTTCAGGTGATAGACCTTTATGCCACGTTCTTTTGCAGCATTTGCCAGCGGTGCCAATTTACGTATTGGCGACTGTGGCATTTCAATTCCACGATTAGAAATTTTTGGCATATTGCAAATTAATCATAAATAAATACATCGAGTATCTTCGTTTCTGTCACAGATGCAACAACATAATCCTCAATGCTACCCTTCATTATTTCTTCTGCATTTTTGTAAGCATTCTGTAGAGAACTTCCCTGTATCAGATAGTAAATGTTTCTGTGTAACTCCTTGTCTTTCTTTTCGTCATAGGTGGTCATCTGAATTTTTACTTTATACCATTTGTCGGCTGTGGCGTCATCGTCGAAACATACCTCTTTATACGAAGCAACCTTCAATGCGTCAACATTCAGTCCACCGCTCACTACTTTACTTACTTCTTCCGTTATCCTTGCTTCTGCCTCCGTAAACGACAGGGCATCAACGATGTAATCTTCTTTGACGGTCTTTGTCATTCCGTCAGCCATCATCTTCTCGCTCCTTACTTTGGCTTCAAACCATGTAGAAGTCTTTACTGTAATGCTCATATTCTATTTCCAAAAATTTTAGTTCCAACTCTTATCATATTTGAATTGCACTCCAATGCGATTCTGTAGTCATCGCTCATTCCCCAGCTGCGGATGCAGAAGTCGTCATCCTCACGGAAAAACTTATTTTTCAGTTCCGTATAGAAGTCAGAAGCCATCATAAACTCCTGTCTTATCTGTTCCTCGTCATCAGTATTGGAGGCCATCATCATTATGCCACAGATGTGGATGTGCGTTAATGTCTGCCATTTTCCGTCTTCAAGCAACTCTCGGCACTCCTCAATGGAAAGACCATATTTTGATTCTTCCTCAGCAATATGCAGTTCAAGCAGGATGTCAACGACTCTGTCGCATTTCTCCGCCTGTCGGTCAATCTCCTCCATCAGTTTCATGGAGTCAACAGAGTGTATCAGTTCAATGAACGGGACAATATGTTTTACCTTGTTCCTCTGCAGATGTCCGATAAAGTGCCAGTGTAAATCTTTTTTGTCAGCAAGCAGTGCGTTGTCTATCTTCTGTAGCAGTTCCTGCACATGGCTCTCACCGAACACACGCTGTCCAGCATCGTAAGCCTCACATATCTGCTCTGCAGGATGATATTTACTTACAGCCACCAACTGCACCCCGTCTGTAATCTCATCAGAGACAGTGCTCAGTCTTGTTTTTATATTGTCGCACATTCTATAGAATGAGTTTTTCCGTTGACAAAATTAGTGCAAATCAAGGACAATGCCAAAATAAATTTTATTTATTTCTTTATTGAGTTGAAAAATCGCGAAATTCATTTCAGGGATTATTCAACTCAATAAAAAAGGAAACATCGTTTCTGGCATTGTCTTGATGTAGCCTAATTTCGGCGTAGCCAAAGTTAGTGCAAACCGAGTGTAGCCAAAGTTAGTGCATTAACTTTTGTTTTCTTCCTCCGCACTTCGGCAAAGTATAAACGAGTTTATCTCTGCTACCTGTAAACAAGGACTCCTTTGGAGCAATAAACCGCTCGTCGTCGCAAGCAGAGAGACATTTAGTCTCTCCGCCAGTTTGTCGTCAGTTAAGAATTTCATTCTTTTCTTCCTCCTCGTCTCAGCAAATCAAATAAATTTGTTTGCACTCCTCATTACGGGTCAAGCCCTATTCGTCGCAAGCAGAGATAGCATTAACATCTCTGCCGTCGCAAGCAGAGAGACATTCAGTCTCTCCGCCAGTTTGTCGTCAGTTAAGAATTTCATTCTTTTCTTCCTCCGCACCTCAGTAAATCAAATAAATTTGTTTACATTCGGTTTGTCGTCAGTTGTCTTGATGTAGAATTGAGATTTTAATTGAGCAAAAATTCACATTTTTTTGGCATTAATAATATTTTGACTATTTTTGCAGAAACTAACATATAACAATTTTGAAACCATGAAGATAAAGCATTTTATTTTTATTGCTGTGTGCTGTCTCTGTACAGTAGGTGTAAATGCCACTCACGTGCATCCTCTACACTGGTATGCGGGTATGAAAAATACAAGATTACAGATACTCATTCATGATACAAATATTGGCGGTTCTTCCGTAGAGTTGAAGGGTGCGAAGGGACTTGTCGTTGATGAAGTGAACAGTTTTGACAATCCTAACTACGTGATCTTCTATGTGGATACGAAAGATGCACCGGCACAGAAGTTCGACATTGTGCTGCACAAAGGCTCAAAATCGAAGAAATACAGATACGAACTGAAAGAGCGCACCAATGCCTATCACGGCAGTTGGGATGCAAGCGACGTGGTGTATCTGCTCATGCCAGACCGTTTCGCAAAGGGGTTCTCTGATGCCGTGAAGAAAAAGATGTTCAAGGGCATGAAAGAAAACACTTGGAATGAGGAAGACTACGGCAGACGAGGTGGCGACCTCAAAGGGATGACAGACCGTCTTGACTATCTGCAGGAACTGGGTATCACAGCCATCTGGCCTACGCCGACACTCGTGAACGACATGGAGCGTGAGAGTTATCACGGCTATGCCATAACCGACTATTACCTCACTGACCCTCGCTTCGGTACCAATGACGACTACTGTGCATGGGTGGAGGCTTGTCATCAACGTGGTATCAAGGTGATACAGGATATAGTGTTCAATCATTGCGGTAGCGGTAACTTCCTCTTTGAAGACCGCCCTGACGATAGTTGGTTTCATTATAACAGTACGTTTACGCAGAGTACATACAAGACTTCTGCTGCCAGCGACATTCATGTGTCAGACATCGACAGAGACCTTACCATAAACGGATGGTTTACTCTTGGCATGCCTGACGTGAACGAGAGCAACAGGTTCTTTGCTGACTATCTGATACAGGCGAGCAAGTGGTGGGTGGAATATGCGCATCTTGACGGAATACGTCAGGATACATATCCATACAATGATTTCGACTTCATGGCAAGATGGTGCAGGGAGATGAACGAAGAATATCCGGACATCAACATCGTGGGAGAAGCATGGATGGGAAACAATGTTGCCGTATCATACTGGCAGAAAGATTCGAAACTTAACGAAAGGAATACCTATCTGCCAACGGTCATGGACTTTCCACTGATGTACCTGCTCAATAGGGTGGTGGATGAGGAAACAGATTCTTGGGACTATGGTTTTGCAAAACTATATGAGTATATTTCGCAAGATTTTGTCTATGCTGACGTAAATCATCTGTTGACGTTCCTCGGCAATCATGATACAAGCCGTTTTCAGAGTAAGGACGAACTCGTGCCGAATATCACAAGGTACAAGCAGGCTCTGACGCTGTTGCTCACTCTGCGTGGCATTCCGCAACTGTATTACGGTGACGAACTTGGCATGGCTGCACATAAAGGTATGGGCGACGGTGGCATGAGGAAGATAATCCCTGCAGAGGCCTTTACGAAAGAGGGGCGCACTGCCTTGCAGAATGAGTATTTCGATTTTACAAAGAAACTCCTCAACTGGCGCAAGGGCAACAGGGTGGTGGCTTTCGGCAAGATGACACATTATTCCATACGTGATGGCGTGTACGTGTATGCGCGCACGCTGGGCGGTAAGACGGTAACGGTGATGATAAACGGTACAAGCAAGCAGCAGACTCTGGATCTGAATACGTACAGGGAGGTGTTGCATCCTGTGATGCACGATGTCATCAGCGAGAAAGACGTGACGTTGAATGAAACTCTCTCTCTCGCTCCACGACAGATATACATTTTACAATGACAAAGACGATAACGATACGCTTCGCTACGATACGCTTCGCTACGATACGTTTCACTACGATACGCTGACGCTACGATAACGATAACCGTAAAACCTTAAAAATATGCAATTTAAGATAAATTATAGAACTAATTGGGGCGAGAATGTCGCCGTCAGGGTAGAGGGGCAGGAAAAACTTATCATGCTCAACTGCGTTGACGGTGAGAACTGGGAAGGCGATGCGGACATACCGGAAGATGGTGTGTTCAGATACTGCATTGTCCGTGACGGATATATTGTGCGTCAGGAAATGGCGTGCGCCCCTCATTATAAGGATGATGATGGTTGGCGTGAGCCAAAACGTGTGGCAGGTATCGCTGTGCCGGTATTCTCCTTGCGTTCCTCCGGCAGTCAGGGGGTAGGGGACTTTGGTGACTTGAAGATGCTCGTTGACTGGGCAGAAAAGATGGGGCTGAAGGCTATTCAGATACTTCCTATCAATGATACTACAATAACAGGCACGTGGAAAGACTCATACCCGTACAACAGCATCTCTACCATTGCCTTGCATCCGATGTACTTCGATTTGCGACAGGTATCCTTGCCGAAGACGAAGGAATGCGATGACGTGATGAAAGAACTGAAGGCGTTGAATGAACTTGCACAGATTGACTACGAAAAGGTGAACCTGCTGAAACGGAAGTGCATAAGGATGGCGTATGATGCCAATGGCGATACTGTACTGAAGACAAAGGAATACAAAGAGTGGTTTGAAAACAATAAAAACTGGCTCGTAGATTATGCTGCTTTCCGTGCTAAAGAAGACCAAGACAAAAAAAGTTTAGAAGTTCAGAAGTTCAGAAGTTCAGAAGTGCAAAACCTCAAAACCTCAGAACCTCAGAACCTCATAACGTCAGAACCTCATAACGTCATAACGTCAGAACCTCATAACGTCATAACGTCAGAACCTCATAACGTCATAACGTCAGAACCTCATAACCTTTACTACTACACCCAGTATATGTTGCATTGCCATCTGAAGTCGGCATCCGACTATGCACGTCAGAAGGGTATCATCCTCAAGGGCGACATACCTATCGGCGTCAGTCGTGACAGCGTGGAGGTGGCCACGCATCCTGCATTGTTCAATATGGATATGAGTACCGGTGCTCCTCCTGATGCATTCTCCGAAGACGGACAGATATGGGGTTTCCCTACATACAACTGGGAAGAAATGGCAAAAGACGGTTATCAGTGGTGGAAACAGCGTATGCAACATATGGCGCAGTATTTTACCGCTTACCGTATTGACCATATCCTTGGCTTCTTCCGTATATGGTCCATACCGACACGGTACAACACTGGTTTGGAGGGGTTCTTCAGTCCTTGTCTGCCACTGTCGGCACAGGACATAATGAATTATGGCTTGTATCTTCGTGCAGAACAGTTGGACGGCTTGTTTATAAAGATTTCTGATGATAGATACCATCCTCGTATCAATGGACACAGAACAGACGCGTACCAGCATCTCTCTGACTATGAGAAATGGGCTTATACAAATCTCTACGATCATTTCTTCTATCATCGTCACAACCAGTTCTGGTATGAGGAAGCAATGAAGAAACTGCCAGCCCTCACGGCAAGCAATCTGATGATATGCTGTGGAGAAGACCTCGGCATGGTGCCGGCTTGTGTGCCGTGGGTGATGCGTCAACTGAACATCCTCTCGCTCGAGATACAGACGATGCCGAAGGATGTAGGTGTTGAGTTCGGCAATCCGGCATACTATCCAAGCATGTCCGTCTGTACCATATCGTCACACGACACAGCAACGATGCGCGGATGGTGGGAAGAAAATCCTGAAGCCTCCCAGCGTTATTACAACAATGTACTCGGATTGCAGGGCGAAGCACCTGAGAAGGCATCAGGATGGATATGTGAACGCATCATATCCAGTCATCTCGCCTCACCATCAATACTGTGCATCCTCACCCTTCAAGATTGGCTTTCCGTGGATGAAAAACTGCGTTATCCAGATGCATCGGCAGAGAGAATAAACGTTCCTGCCAACTCTCGTCACTATTGGCGATACCGTATGCATCTGAACATAGATGACTTGATGAATGAAAACGAATTTAATAATCATATAAGACAACTCGTCACCGCTTATGGGAGAGGATAACGATAACGATACGCTTCGCTACGATATGAACAGAGTTCTACGATACGAACAGAGTTCTACGATACGAACAGAGTTCTACGATACACTGCGTTACGATACGCTTCGCTACGATAACCTCTCAGAACCTCAGAACTTCAGAACCTCTAACCTCTTAACCTCTTAACCTCTTAACCTCTTAACCTCTTAAACTTTTTACTATGACCATACCAAATAAAAGTTTCTGGCAACTGTGGAACATCAGTTTCGGATTTTTCGGAGTTCAGATAGCATACGCATTACAGAGTGCCAACATCAGCAGGATATTCTCCACACTTGGTGCCGATCCGCATAACCTCAGTTATTTCTGGATATTGCCACCATTGATGGGTATCATCGTACAGCCAATAATAGGGCGACTCAGCGACAGGACATGGTGCCGTTGGGGTAGGAGAATACCATACCTTTTCATCGGTGCTCTGGTGGCTGTTGCCGTGATGTGTCTGCTTCCCAATGCCGGCAGTTTTGGTATGACTGTAGCCACGGCAATGATATTCGGATTGTTCTCACTTATGCTTCTTGACTGCAGCATAAATGTGTCGATGCAACCATTCAAAATGATGGTTGGTGATATGGTCAATGAAAAACAGAAAGGATTGGCTTATTCCATTCAGAGTTTCCTTTGTAATGCAGGCTCTCTGGCAGGCTATCTCTTTCCTTTCCTTTTTGCAATGATAGGAATCAGCAATGTCGCCCCCGAGGGAGTCATCCCGAACAGTGTGATATATAGTTTTTATATCGGAGCTCTGATACTCATACTCTGTGTCATCTACACCACCGTAAAAGTAAAAGAATATCCACCGGCAGAATATGAAAAATACCATCCGTCAGATGGCGATAACAATGCTGACAAAGTTAATGCTGATAAAGGTATTTTTGCATTGCTCATATCCGCTCCGAAGGCATTCTGGACAGTGGGATTGGTACAGTTCTTCTGTTGGGCTGCCTTTATGTTTATGTGGACTTATACCAACGGTACAATAGCACAATCTGCATTTGATACACCAACGATTACAAAGGCGGGTGCAGTGGTCCTTGATGTTGCCTCCAAACAATATCAGGATGCAGGCGACTGGGTAGGAATACTGTTTGCAGTTCAGGCTGTAGGCAGTGTCATCTGGGCAGTCGTAATACCACGTTTCAAGAGTTATAAGACAGCGTATATCGTTAGCCTTGTGATAGGTGCGATTGGCTTCCTGTCTATTCAGTGCTTTGCCGACAGATATATGCTGTTCATCAGTTTCGTGCTTATAGGCTGTGCGTGGGCGGCAATGCTTGCCCTTCCGTTTACATTGCTTACCAACGAACTTAAAGGTGGTAATATCGGTACTTATCTCGGTCTTTTCAACGGTACAATATGTGTGCCGCAGATTGTGGCAGCCGTATGCGGAGGACCGTTGCTCGTTGCTCTGACACCAGTCGGACAGTTGGCACCTCAGGGACTGATGATGACTATTGCCGGTGTTCTGCTGATATTAGGTGCTGTCTCTGTATTTTTCATCAAGGAAACAAAGGACTAGAATCACTTGATTATGCTATTGTGTTTTCGCACACAATAAAAAATAGTTAATTTTTGCTAAAAATTTTGCTCGTTATTTTTGGTTAAAACATTATTGTTTTATACTTTTGCCAATTGAAACTAATCTATTAACGACGAAATTAATGCGCAAATTCGTTTTATTGTGTTGTCTGTGCTTTTGCACAATGCACCTTTTTAGTCTAACATTGAAATCACCTGATGAAAGACTCTTACTTTCCGTAGATGTTGATAATTCTGGCTGTCCGTATTATAAGTTGGAGTCAACGGCAGGAAGTCTTATTGCCCCTTCACATCTTGGATATGTCTTGAAGAGGGAAAATCCTGAGAAGGCTACTGATTTCGAATACAGGACGTTTGCTAAATCCGAAACTTTGGAACAGAAACAAGATTTGTTCAGTGGTTTTGAAATAATAAATTCCCAAAAATCTTCTTTTGATGAGACTTGGAAACCGGTATGGGGTGAAGAGTCAGAAATACGAAATCATTACAACGAGTTGTTGGTATGTTTCCATCAAGAGAAAAACGACAGGCAGATGAATATCCGTTTCCGTCTTTTTGATGATGGACTGGGATTTCGTTACGAGTTTCCTGACCAAAAGTCGTTTACCTATTTTGTCATCAAGGAGGAAAAAACAGAGTTTGCCATGACTGACGACCACAAAGCGTGGTGGATAGCAGGCGACTATGATACACAGGAATATGCCTATATGACAACCCGTCTGAGTGGTATTCGTGGCAAGATGAAAGACGACATCACGTCAAACGCATCACAGACACCAGCCGGCGAGACCTGTGTGCAGACATCACTCATGCTCAAAACCGATGATGGAATTTATATGAACATCCATGAGGCAGCTTGTATCGACTATGCCACCATGCATCTCAACTATGATGAAAAGACAAATACGTTCATTTCTCATCTTACGCCAGATGCATGCGGTGACAAAGGATACATGCAGACTCCGTGTCACTCTCCGTGGAGAACGCTCATCGTGGGAAACAGTGGGGCAGACATCCTCGCATCACGCATAACCCTCAACCTCAATGAGCCTTGCAAGATTGAAGATACCAGTTGGATACATCCTACGAAATACGTAGGAGTATGGTGGAAGATGATAGTAGGCGGAGCACACTGGTCATATACTGATGCAGTAAACTCTGTGAAGTTGAATGATAAAAAATTAAACGGTGTCCTGCAATCGGCAACGGATTATTCCACAGCGGAGCCAAGTGGCAGACATGCAGCGAATACGGAAAATGTGAAACGTCACATAGATTTCGCGGCAGAACATGGTTTCGATGCTGTGCTCGTAGAAGGTTGGAATCAAGGATGGGAAGACTGGTTTGGTCATCAGAAAGACTATGTTTTCGATTTCGTAACACCTTACCCGGACTTTGATGTGCGGGCAATACACGAATATGCAGCACAGAGGGGTGTCAAGATGATAATGCACCATGAGACTTCATCTTCTGTACGAAATTATGAACGCCGTCTGGATGAAGCATATCAGTTCATGGTTGACAATGGCTATCCTGCAGTGAAGAGTGGCTACGTAGGCGACATCGTTCCTCGTGGAGAACATCATTACTCGCAATGGTTGAACAATCATTATCTATATTGCATTCAGAAAGCAGCAGAGTACAAGATAATGGTAAATGCCCATGAGGCAACACGCCCTACAGGAATATGCCGTACTTACCCTAACTGGATAGGAAATGAGAGTGCAAGAGGAACGGAGTATGAAGCATTCGGAGGCAATACCGTTGACCATACTACCATCCTTCCGTTCACCCGTCTCATCGGAGGTCCTATGGACTACACCCCAGGCATCTTCGAGATGGATTGTTCAAAGATAGACCCAAACAACAAGTCGAAGGTACGCAGCACGCTCACACGTCAGTTGGCATTGTATGTTACAATGTACTCACCATTGCAGATGGCTGCCGACCTGCCAGAGAACTATGAGCGTTTTCCTGATGCATTCAAGTTCATAGAAGATGTCCCTGTGGATTGGCAGAAGAGCATCTATCTTGAGGCAGAGCCCGGCGATTACATCACTATCGCCCGCAAGGATAAAAATAGCGAAAACTGGTTCGTGGGTAGCAGCGTGGATGAGAACGGACACCTCTCAGAGATAAAACTCGACTTTTTGACTCCGGGAAAGAAATACGATGCCATCATCTACCGTGATGCAAAAGATGCCTCTTGGGATAAAAATCCGCAGGCATACAAGATAGAGAAACACACAGTTACCTCAAAGGATAAACTAAAAATAAAAAGTGCGTCCGGTGGTGGCTTTGCAATATCATTGATGATTCATAAATAATTTTTTTACAATTAACCTATTTTTTAACCTTAAAAACAAAAACAGATGAAAGAAAGATTCAATTTGAGATTTCTGATGACAATGTTGTTAGGAATCTTCATGTCTGTTAACGTAATGGCTCAGAACATTGATGTTCGTGGTCACGTTAAAGACAGCAATGGAGAACCTGTCATCGGTGCAACCGTACGTGTTGGCGACACTGGTACAGTGACTGACGTCTACGGTGACTTTAAAATCAAAGCACAGTCAGGTTCTACTCTGCAAATCTCTTATGTCGGTTATAAGACCGTTGAGGTGGCAGCCAATGCTTCCGTAAACGTTACTATGATTGACGATTCACATCTTCTCAATGAAGCCGTAGTCATTGGTTATGGTTCTGTAAAGAAGAGTGACCTGACAGGTTCTGTAACTGCTATCAAACCTGATGACATGAACAAAGGTTTGGTAACGAGTATGCAGGATGCCCTTCAGGGTAGAGTAGCAGGTGTGAACGTTGTTGGTGATGGTGGTAAACCAGGTGCCGGTGCAACAATCCGTATCCGTGGTGGTTCTTCACTCAATGCAAGTAACGACCCACTTATCGTCATTGACGGACTGGCAATGGACAACTATGGCGTTGAAGGTTTGAGCAATCCAATGTCAATGGTTAACCCAGCCGACATTGAGAGCTTTACTGTATTGAAGGATGCTTCAGCAACTGCCATCTACGGTTCTCGTGCATCAAATGGTGTCATCATCATTACAACGAAAAAAGGCCGTACAAATCAGAAACCAAGCATTTCTTACAATGGTAACATCTCAATCAGTGCAAAGAAAAAGACTATTGACGTGATGAGTGGTGATCAGTACGTAGATTACGTTAAGGGTGTATTCATGCAGAGCAAGGGGTATGATGAAGATGCATGGCTCAATAGTTCGGAATACAAAAACCTCGGTTACTGGACAGCAGACGGACAGCATCTTTTTGCCAATACTGACTGGCAGGATGAAATCTTCCGCACAGCAGTATCTACTGACCATAATATCTCTATCGGGGGGGGTATCAAGAACTGGCCTTACCGTGTAAGTCTCGGCTATACGGACCAGAATGGTATCGTGAAGACTTCCAACTATCAGCGTTTTACAGCAAGTGTAAACCTTAATCCAACATTCCTCCAGGAACATCTGAATGTAAACGTGAATGCAAAGTACATGCACGCAAAGACTACATACGCAGATGAAGGTTGTGTAATAGGTAATGCTATCAGCATGGACCCTACAAAACCTGTTTACGGTAATGTGACAAAAGATGCTGATATGTATAACAGATATTTCGGAGGTTATTATCAATATACTTCTGGTGCTACACACGATGAAAATCCAGAATGGGTGTACGGACCTAACACATTGGCTCCTATCAACCCTGTTTCTGCACTTAACATGTATAGCAACAAGGGTAAGTCAAACACCTTCATCGGTAATCTGGAAGCAGATTACAAGATTCATGGATTTGAAGACCTGCACATACACGTAAATGGTGGTATGGACTTCTCTGGCGGTAAGTCAAACAAGACACACGACAGATTCGCTATGAATAACAAGAACAATTATTACTATGGCAATGACGGTTGGAATGACATGCAGACTCGCAACCTCTCTCTGTCACTGTATGCACAGTATATCAAAGACTTGGCAGACGTTCATCATCTTGATGTGATGGCTGGTCATGAGTACCAACTCAACCATAAGGAGACAGACTGGTTCTATTGTGGATACTATCCAATCCATGATCCTATCACTGATACATATTTCGATGGAGAAGAGTACAATGCTCCAGATCCAACTACTGTAACAAAATACAAGACAGAAAACAAGCTCGAGAGCTGGTTCGGTCGTATCAACTACAACTATGCAGAGAAATACTATCTGACATTTACTCTTCGTGACGATATTTCTTCTCGTTTTGCAAAAGGTAACCGTGCAGGTATATTCCCTTCTCTTGCATTGGCATGGAGAATCAATAACGAGAATTTCTTGAAGAACACGAAAGTATCCGACCTTAAACTTCGTCTCGGTTGGGGTAAGACTGGTCAGCAGGACGGTATTGGTGATTATATCTGGATTCCAGCATATACACCTACAAAGTCACATGCTTTCTATCCTATCTTAGGTGACGGTACAACATATCGCATGGATGCTTACAACTCTGACCTTACTTGGGAGAAGACAACGACATGGAATGCTGGTATCGACTTCGGTCTTGACAACAACCGTTTCACTACAAACCTCGATTTCTACTATCGTAAGACAACAGACCTCATCAACAACATTACCGTTCCTGTACTGTCTAATCCACAGAACATGGTTAACATGAATATCGGTGAGTTGCACAATGTCGGTGTTGAAGCAAACTTCAACTATCGTGTTATCCAGTCTAACGATTGGACATGGACACTTGGCTACAACGTAGCATGGAACAAGAACGAAATTGACAAACTCGCTCTCAGCGACGACCCTAACTACCGTGTATGGTACGGAGGTGTTCCTGTAGGCGACTCTTCAACAGACGGTATCAAGGCTTACCATGTAGGCAATGCAACTTCTGCATACTACGTATATCAGCAGGTTTATGATGAGAATGGCCTTCCTATTCAGGGATTGTATGTTGACCGTAATGCAGACGGTGTCATCAACGACAACGACCGCTATTACTACAAGAAGGCTGACCCAGACGTAACTATGGGCCTCACTTCAAAACTCATCTTCAAAAACTGGGATTTCAGTTTTGCAATGCGTGCCTCTTTGAACAATTATGCTTACAATGCAGTTGAAGCAGGTAACTCAAGTATGAGTAGTGCAAACTTCTATTCAGGAAGTGCATATCACAACCTTCTCAACAATTGTGTGGCAAAGAACTGGCAGGCTCAGGGAGCAAGCGATGTTCTCAGCGATTACTTTATTCAGAATGCTTCATTCCTGAAGATGGATCACATCACTTTGGGATATTCATTCGCAAAACTCTTTGGTGCACCTATCAGTGGTCGTGTATATGCTACTGTACAGAACGTATTCACTATCACTAAGTACGATGGTATAGACCCTGAAGTATCAGGCGGTTATGACGGTAACATTTATCCACGTCCATTCGTTGGTATCTTCGGTCTTAGTCTTAACTTCTAATTTTGGAGGATAATAATATGAAAAAGATATTTAATTTAGTTCTTGCTTTAGGGTTGTTTACTCTCAGTTCTTGTATTGGTGACGTGGAGAATATTAACCCTCAGCAGACAACAGAACTTGATGCTGACGCCTTATTTAATAAGGTGTATGCAACTTTCGTTCTTACAGGGCAGGAAGGTCCTACTGGCAGTGGCGACCTTATCAATATGGACGAAGGACGTTCTCAATACGTTCGTATGGTATGGAACCTCAACGAACTCACTTCTGATGAAGCTCACTGGTATTGGTATAAGAATGATGCCGGTTATGAAGACCTCGTACAGAATACATACAGTGCAGACAATGCCGTATCACAGGGATTCTTCTACAGGGCTTATTTCGATATCACACTATGTAACCTCTATCTTGACAATATACAGGATGATGGTACGGAGGAAACAAAGGCTCGTCGTGCAGAGGTTCGTTTCGTACGTGCGATGAACTACTATTCAATCCTCGACCTTTTCGGTGGTGGTCCTTTCGCTGAAGAGTTCAAGATGGGTGAGACAGCACAGTATAAATCACGCACAGAATTGTTTGATTTCATTGAAAAAGAACTCAAGGAAATCGACGCTGACCTCAAACCTGAGGGAACAAACACATTCGGACGTGTTGACAAAGCTGCTGCATATCTGATGCTGTCACGTCTTTATCTTAATGCAGAAGTCTATACAGGAACTCCAAGATGGGATGACTGTATGATGTATGCTGACAAGGTAATAAATAGCGGTTACTATCATTTGAATACTACAGGTGCGATAAATCCTAAAACTGGCGAAGTATATTCACCTTATCAGATGCTGTTCCTTGCAGACAATGATAAGACTGATGCAAAGTATGAAGACCTCTTCCCTCTGCTGCAGAATGGTGAACGTACTCAGAGCTACGGAGGTATGTCGGCTTTGATATTGAGTTGCTATAGTCCTGGTATGAGCCACAAAGTACCTTCTGGTACAGACGACAACTGGGGCAAGTGTGCAACTGTCCGTGGCAAGTTGGCTGACATCTTCTTCGGTGCTTTGACTGGTGCGGAACCTGAACTGGAAACAGTTTCACAGGCTGTGAATTTGGCTAAAGATGATAGGGCTTTGATGTTGAATCTTACCGACAAGGGTGATGATAATATGGAAGTGGCTTATAAGCGTTACATCACTACACAAGGTGAACAGAGTCAGGGATATTGCTGTGTGAAATTCCGCAATGTACGTTCTGATGGTGGACCAACTACAACTCAGAATGGATATGTTGATACTAATTGGCCTTATCTCCGTGTAGCTGAGGCATACCTGAACTATGCAGAGGCTTCTACAAGACTCAATGGTATCAATGAAGATGCTGCAAATAAGATAAATGCTTTGCGCGCACGTGCAAATGCTTCTCAGCAGACATCTTACACTCTTGACGATATACGCAACGAATGGGCTAAAGAATTCTGGTTCGAAGGTCGTCGTCGTATGGATCTTGTTCGTTTTGGTTGCTACGGTGGTCAGAACAACTATAAGTGGGAATGGATGGGTAACACTCCTAATGGTAACCAGTTTGCTGCTACTCGCAACATATTCGGAATACCTTCTGCTGAGTTGACAAATAACCCTAACATACAACAGAACCCTGGTTATTAATTCTTAAATGATGAAGAATATGAAAAAGTTATTAAATATCGGACTTATTGGACTTTTCGGAGTACTCTGTCTGACTGCTTGTTCTGACGATAACGACAGCAACCCTACTCTTGATCAGGGGGATGGAACGTTCGTTCTGAATGTTCCGGAATATGCTGAAAACAATGTTATCGACTTGAAGAACTCAACGTATGTTAATCTATCTACTTCGCAACCTAACTATGGTGGTGTGCCTTATTCTACTACCTATGCTGTGGAGATTAGTCTTGACGAGGTTGTGTGGACGGACTTGCCTACTACTTACACTACGACAAAGATTGCTATTGCTGCTAAGGAGTTCAACAACGCTATCCTCACTCTTTCTGGTGAGGAACCTGACTTCTCTGCACCTATTCCGGTGTTTGTGAGACTGTTGGCTAATATCAATGCTACTAATGAGAGTTACGGTCATGCTGAGTCTAATTCGGTGAAACTTCCTAATGTATTGGCTTACATTCCAGATGCAAATGCTGAGGTTCCTGAGACTATGTTCATGACTGGTAGCTTCCCTGCTGGTGGTGGTGATTGGAGTGTTTGGGTTAAATTCAACCCTGTTTACGACAAGCCTGGTTTCTTCTACACTATGGTATATATTCCTGCTGGTGGCGAATTCAAGATCAATCCAGAAAGCAAGTGGGGTGGTAAAGAGAAAGGTTTCAACCAAGTTAACGAAATCAATGACCTCGCTAATGCCGGGGTCGGTCCTGCTGGTGACGACAGCAACTGCAACTTCAAGATTGCAAACGGTGGCTGGTACACAATCTTTGTAAGAACAGAGATAGATAAGGGTGAAGTTGTGTATAAATTCTTTATGCAGGAACCTAACGTCTATATCTTTGGTAATGCAAATGGAGGTACTTGGGATTACAGCCCTGACTGGAAGTTCGAAGTTCCGGCAGATGAAAATGGATTCTTCGTTTCTCCTGCTCTTACTGCAAGTGGCGAAGTACGTATAGCACTTCAACTGCAGGGCATCGACTGGTGGAGAACAGAACTTACTCTGAAGGACGGTGCAACTATCTACTACCGTAATGAGAATATCGCAGACAACTGGGAGAAAGATAAAGGACCGGAATACTCAATCCCTGGCGACCCGGGTAAGAAGGTATATCTGAACTTTACTACTAATACTGGTAAGTGCGAATAATGTCTAATGCACATAAAGATTAAAAATTATGAAAAAGATATTTAATTTGACTTTGATGCTGATAGCAATGATTGCTTTTTCAGCATGTACAGAGGACTTTAAGGATTGGGCAAATCCTCAGAGCAATGCTCAGGGAGACCCAATAAATAAGGTCGCAGGAGTCGTTAAGGCTCTACAGTCAGAGATAAACTATGCAACGGCTTCCGACAAGTTTGATTTCATTGAATTTGTTGCTGCTGATGTTCCGGAAGGTGCTACCATAAAGTTTACAAATGTCGTTATCAATGTAGAGGAAACAGAGACAAACATTCCTTTTGAGACTCTTGACAATACTCTCATCGTGACTAAGGAAGACCTCAACACTGCTGTACGTGATGCTTATCACAGCATGTCAGACAACATGAAAGAGTTGAAGATAAAGGTCTTAGGCGATGTGCTGACGGGTGGTACTGCTCTCATTGCAGAGATGGAATCCAATGAACTCACTGTTAAATATACTCCGAAGGCTCTGCCTGCTGAGGCTCAGGAAACAGAGTTCTACTATGTTGGAGGTTACAACGGATGGGATCTTAGCCCTAACAACCAACAAAAACTCGAAGATAATGGTGATGGGACTTATTCCATCATCCTTGAAGTTCCTAACGCTGAATACTTCAAGTTTGCTCCGAAGAGTGCCGTTATGGCAAGCGACTGGGATCATGTAATGGGTAACAGTAAGTCTGATGGCTGTACGGATAACTTCGGTTATTTCGCTATCAATGCTGGTGCTATGCAGGTAGAAGAGGCTGGTTCTTATAAGTTTACTGTTGACCGCATCAACTGGACTTATTCCGTAACTCCTTGCGTTGACCTTCTTTGGTTTGCCGGTGATGGTAATGGTTGGACATTCTCTCAACTGGCAAAGCAGTCTGCAGGTGTTTATTCTGGTTTCTACTACATCAATAACAGTGGTTTCAAGTTCCCTACGGAGAACAACTGGGATGCTCCTCAGTATGGTGCTGGTGCTGCCGACTATCAGATTGCACTTGGCGGTGGCAATATCTCTCTCCCTGCTGGTGTTGAAGAGGGCATGTATGAGATTATCGTAGATAAGAACACAAATACTTATTCTCTCGGCACTCACATAACAGCCGTTTCTCTCATCGGTACCGTGAAGGGTAGCTGGGATACTGACGTTGACCTTACTTGGGACAACACTGCAAAAGCTTGGATGGGTAAGGCAGAACTTGATGCCGGTGAATTCAAGATTCGTGCTAACCATGACTGGGCACTCTCATGGGGTGGCGACGATCCTTCGGCTTTGACATCAAAGAATGGTGCAAACCTCACATTGGATAAGGCTGGCGAATACACAATCGTCTTCACTCCTAATGCTGATGGTTTCGGCGTTGTCAAACTCATGCAGTTCGTAGAGTATATCTACATGCCGGGTAATCCTCAGGGATGGTCTCCAGCAACGGCTCCTGCTCTCTGGTCACCGGGCTTTGACGGTGTATATAACGGATTCGGTTATATGGACGGAGACTTCAAGTTTACTCAGGTTCGCGAATGGGGTGCAGAGTATAACTACACTCATTTCACTACTTACAGCGACGGACTTGGTGCAGGTGAAGGAACGAACATCAACCAGAGCAATCCAGGATATTACTTCATCACTGCTGACGTGCCTAATGCTGCTCTCACTGCAGTGCCTGTTACATTCGGTCTCGTTGGACCTGCTACGCCTGCTGAATGGGATGCATCAAAGTATGTTGTAATGGATTATGACAAGAAAAACGATGTCTGGTCTATAACAACTGCATTGAATGTAGGTGAGTTCAAGTTCACTACAAACGGTTCTTGGGATATCAACCTCGGTGGAAGTGCAGATGACCTTTCTCTCAATGGAAGCAATCTGAACATAACAGAGGCAGGTACTTACGAAATCGTTCTTCATGCATCACGCACGACGACAAACAAGATTTATGCTACTATTACAAAGAAATAATAATGAAAAAGCATAGAATTATCATTACATTGGTTGCAGCATTGACTGCAACCAATGTTTTTAGTAATGTAATGTTACAGGGTTTCTACTGGGATTCTTTCGTGGATACCCAGTGGAGTAATCTTGAAAAACAAGCCGATGAACTCTCGCAGTATTTTTCTCTCATCTGGGTACCGCAGAGTGGCAACTGCAACAGCGATTACAATCAGATGGGATATACGCCGGTATATTATTTCTATCATGACAGTTCTTTCGGAACAGAGAAGCAACTGCGTTCCATGATAAACGCCTTCAAGGCTAAAGGTACCGGTATCATTGCCGATGTTGTTATCAATCATCGTAACAATCTCGGTGTCGGCGGGTCATGGGTTGACTATCCCGCAGAGACATATAACGGCAATACATACACAATGTATTCCACCGATATATGCAGTAATGATGATAAGGGAAAGACACTCACATGGGCAAAATCCAATGGATACAGTCTCAGCAACAATGCCGATACAGGCGAGGACTGGGACGGCTGCCGTGACCTCGACCATCATAGCAGCAATGTGAACAGTGTCCTGAAGGTATATCTCTCATACCTTCTCAACGATTTGGGGTATCATGGTTTCCGTTATGATATGGTAAAGGGGTATTCCGCATCGTTTACTAAAGAATATAACAATGCCGTTTCTCCAAAGTTCTCTGTAGGAGAATACTGGGACGGCACTTCAAAGATAAAAAACTGGATAAAGGGTACTGACTATACGTCGTCTGCTTTCGACTTCCAGTTTCGTTACCGTGTGCGTGATGCTGCCAACGGCAATAACTGGTCGAAACTGTCGGCTTCCTCTGAGGGTACTGATGGCAAACCGATGATTTATGACGAGGATTTTAAATCATACGCTGTAACATTCGTGGAAAATCATGATACCGAATACCGCAGCAGTACTGCACAGCAAGACCCTCTAAAAAAGGATACTCTTGCTGCCAATGCCTTCCTTCTTGTCATGCCTGGCACTCCTTGTGTATTCCTCAAACATTGGCAGGACTATAAGCAGGACATAAAGGCAATGATTGATGCACGCCATACGGCAGGGATAACGGCAACGAGCAAACATTCGCAGATTACCACGCAACCTTATTTCTATGCCGTTCAGGGCAACGGCGATAAGGGAAAAATGATTGCTGTCATCGGACCGGGTGTGAATGCCTACAAACCGTCGGCAACGGATTTTACGGAGATACTCTCCGGATACCATTATAAATACTATCTGTCGAACACGACGAATACTGCATGGATAGACAAGGCGTCAGGAGATTATGAAAAGGCGTTTACCGTAAACCTCAAAGCCGTTACGGACAATAATTCCGCACAACTCGTCTATCAACTCGATGACGGAGACTGGACGGATGCTCCTTCAACGCTCACTATCACGCAGAACTGCACTTTGCGTCTTGCCCTGTCCATAGACGGAGGGCGCACAAGCATCGTGGAACGCCGATACACCATCACTCCATTCCAGCCGCATACTGCCACTGTCTATGTGCGTAATGAGAATACGTGGAATACGACAAATTTCTATCTGTGGGATAAGAATGGCACGCAACTCAACGGCAGTTGGCCGGGAAAGGCTGTCACGGCAACAAAGGAGGTGGGCGACTACACATGGCTCTGTCAGACGGTGAACATAACGTCGAAAGACTATTGTGTGAATGCTGTCTTCAGTACTGGTAGTGGTACACCTCAGACGGTGGACGTGGTCAACATCACGGAAGACAGTTATTATGTCATCAAAACCTCACAGACAGGGACGAAATACAAGGTTGAGAAAGTTGATGCACCGACAGGAATAAAAGTAATTGAAAATGGACAATTGACAATTGACAATGGTCCTGTCTATAACCTGCAAGGACAGAGGGTCAACACTCCTCACCGCAGGGGAGTTTATATCCGCAATGGCAAAAAGTTTTTAGAATAAGAAGTCTCCTTTTCAATATTCCTTGAAGACATTCAGTATGGCATTCGGTCGTACGTTCTTGCCGTTGGCAGTAGAAGCACCGAGACCATAACCCCAGCCACTCCACGACTCTGGCTCCCAGTATAGTACACCGAGACAATGACCGTCTGTGTGGTTCTTTGATTTTTCAAGGATATCTTTCATCAACGCTGCTGAAGAAGCATCATCAACAGGCAGTCCTACCTCTACAAGCATACACTCCTTCTTGTATGTGTTGTAAATAGTCTTCACGTTGCTGATGTATTTGTCTATGCACGCCGTAGCACCCATCTCTTCCTGATAGGATGGGTATAGGGACATCCCAATGATGTCATAATCGACGTTGTATTTCTGGAAGATGTCTTTTATCTGCCATTGGTATGTGTCGAGTTTATAAGCATTACTGATGTGTATGATGACTTTAGTTTCAGGAAACACACTCTTCACTGCCTTGTAGCCACTTTGTAGCAATGCTGCATAGTTGGCAGGATTCTTGCTTGCCCTTGCTGTTTCCCACAGAAAACCGTCGTCCGTCTCGTTGCCTATCTGCACGTATGCTGGTGTCACATCTTTTTCCTTCAACGCATTCAAAATGTCTTTGGTATGAGTGGCGATGTCTGTTTTCAGTTCTTCCACTGAATGCCCCTTCCATGCCTCAGGAATATACTGTTTTCCTGGGTCTGCCCACCAATCGCTGTAATGGAAGTCTATCATCACCTCCATGCCCGCATCCTTTACGGCAAGAGCCTTTGTCAGCACATCAGCCTTGTTGCACCAGTTATCATGCTCCACTGGGTTTACCCACACACGCAGACGTATTATGTCCATGCCGTAGTCTCTCATCAGTTTCGGACACGACATGTTCACGCCGACAGTATTTTGGAACTGATATCCCTTTGCCTCCATCTCTGTGTACCAACTGATGTCTGCACCAGTCATGAAGGCACTTTTTGGAGTCGGTGGAGTAGGGGGAACTGGTGGTGTGGGCGTATCATCACCACTTCCGCCACAACATGGCAACAGTAACGCTGTGATAAAAATAATAAAAGCAGAAAAGAAAACTTTGTAATTCATAATTATAGTTTAAAGGTTTAACAGTTTAATAGTTTAAAGGTTTTAGGTTTAGGTTAACGATACAAAGATATAAAAAAAATAAAAAAGTAAAAAGTTTAAAAGTCAACGATAACGATAAGCTAACGCTACGATACGCTTCGCTACGATAACGATAACGATAACGATACGCTTCGCTACGATACGTTCCACTACGATACGTTCCACTACGATACGCTTCACTACGATAACGATAAAACCTCAAACCGTAAAACCGCATAACCGCATAACCGCACAACCGTATAACCGCAAATGCAATAAATCACGAGTTTTGGTGTTATTATAATTGTAGAATATGAAACGATACTTATTTGTTTTGCTCGTTTTGTGTATGCAGACGATGCTCTGTGGTGCAGAGTCTTTTGTGCTGAAAGGTAAGGTGACGGACGAAAACCGTAACGGGATTGAACTCGCTACCATCTCTTGCGTGAAGCAGGGTGTGGTGAAGATGGCCAACTTCAAAGGGGAGTTTAAGATTACCTTACAGAGTGCGGATTCTGTTGAGATTCGTTTTTCTATGGTTGGCTATCAGACTCGCAAGCGGACTCTGTTCAAACCTCATGGGACGGTGACAATGAACATCATCCTGCCGGGCATAGAACTCAATGAGGTGGTGGTGACAGAACGTCGCCGACAGACAGGAACAGAGGAGAAGATTGATGTGAAAGGTGTGAAGACCATGCCGTCTGTGACGGGCAATGGGGTAGAGGAACTGATACAGCAACAGGCTGGTGTCTCTACTCACAACGAACTATCGTCGCAGTATAATGTGCGTGGCGGTAGTTTTGATGAAAACTCTGTTTACATAAATGATGTGGAGGTTTATCGTCCTATGCTTGTACGTAGTGGTGAGCAGGAGGGACTGAGCATCATCAACCCTGACATGGTGGAGAGCATCAGTTTCTCTGCTGGCGGTTTTGCTGCTCAGTATGCCGACAAAATGTCGTCAGCACTGGATATAAAATATAAGAGGGTGACTCCTAATCTTAACATTGACGCTAAATCAAAGTCGAAAGTAAAACCTTACATCGAAGGTGCTGTCGGCGGTAGTCTGCTGGGGGCAAATGCTTATCTCGGACTTGGCACAAAGACGCTCAGTTGGACAAATGGTCTGCGTTACAAGACTACACGTTATCTGCTCGGTTCTCTGGAGACGACAGGCGAATATCGTCCTAACCAACTGGACTACCAGACGTATCTGAGTTGGAGTCCTAACAAGTCATGGACACTGGACATCATCGGCAACATCTCTGAAAACCATTATAACTTTGAACCTCACGACCGTGAGACAAAGTTCGGAACTCTGGAGGATGTGCATACCTTTACGGTGTATTTCGACGGACAGGAGAAGGATTTGTTCCGTACATTCTTCGGGAGTGTTGCTCTGACTCGTCATATAGGCGAGAGGACAAACGTGTCGCTCTCTGCATCTGCTTTCCACTCTAAGGAACAGGAGACCTACGACATTCAGGGGCAGTACTGGCTTGACGAGACTGGTGCGGCGGAAAACCTTGGGGTGGGGACGTATTTTGAACATGCACGCAACTATCTTACTTACAATGTTGCTTCACTGAAACTTTCTGCTGATACTCGTTTTAAAGGACATCTTGTAAAGGGTGGTGTGACATACAAGAATGAACGTGTGGATGAGGATTCAAGAGAATATGAGATGCGCGACTCGGCAGGCTATTCCATGCCACATACTTCGGATGCACTGAACCTTATCTATTCCTTGCGTTCAAAGAATAGTCTAAACTCGAACAAGGTGGAGGTGTTTCTGCAAGATACTTATAAGTTCAAGGGGCGTAACAATGAGACTTTCTACACTCTCAACTACGGTCTTCGTTTCTCTTATTGGGACTACAATGGTGAGTCGTTGTTGTCGCCTCGTGCATCGCTGACGGTGATACCGAAATTCAATCCCGACCTCACATTTCGTTTTGCAACAGGTCTGTACTATCAGACACCATTCTACAAGGAACTGCGCGACACAGTGACAACAGGAGGAGTAACGAGGGTTGTCCTCAATCCGAACATAAAGAGTCAGCGTTCAATACACTTTATCGCTGGCACTGACTATCGATTCCGTGTCAATGACCGACCTTATAAGTTTAGTGCAGAAGCTTATTTTAAAGCACTCAGCGATGTCATACCTTACAACGTGAGCAATCTCAAGATATCGTACTACGGAGAAAATCTTTGTTCTGGTTATATTGCCGGTATTGATGCAAAGATATACGGGGAATTTGTGCCAGGTGCAGACTCATGGCTATCTGTTGGCTACATGGCGGCAAAGCAAAAACTAAATGGCAAGACAATACCGATGCCTACCGATCAAGGTCTTAGTGCTAACCTCTTCTTTACAGACTTCTTCCCTGGTACTACCGACTGGAAGATGACTCTCAAGGGGTCATACGTCGGTGGACTGCCTTTCGGACCTCCGCATACTGGACTTGAAAAACAGGTGTTCCGTGCACCGGCATACAAACGTGTTGATATAGGAATGAGTTACCGTGCATACAACAACGACGATGGAGATAATCATAAGAAAGACACTCATGCCTTCTTCCGCAATATATGGTTGGAATTGGATTGTTTCAATATCTTCGGGTTCAACAACGTAAACTCGTACTATTGGGTGACAGACGTGACAAATCAGCAGTATGCCGTACCGAACTATCTCACTGGTAGGCAACTGAACTTCCGAGTACTTTTCGAATTTTGAGGTTCTAAGCTCTAAACTTAATAACGATACACTACGTTACGATACGAACAAGGTTCTACGATACACTGCGTTACGATAACGTATCGTAGTGAAGCATAAAGTTATCGTAGGCTTCAGCCGTATCGTAGCCAAAGGCGTATCGTTATCGTAGGCGAAGCCTCCTCTAAGCTACTTCCCTTTCTTCTCGTCTGTAAAGCGATTGACAATCATCATCAGAGCACCGTCACCGCAGACGTTTACTGCCGTTCCCACACTGTCGAGAGCAATGCTGAGAGTGACAATTATCCCTATCATCTCATCATGGAATCCGAGCATGGATTCTATCATGCCAATGGCTGCCATGATTACTCCACCCGGAATGCCTGGTGCGGCAAGTACCGTAACAGAGAAGATAAGGATGAACCCCAGCATCTGCATCCACGAATAGGATACATTGAACATCAGCATCGTTGCTATGGCAAGGGCAATGGTTCTGACAGATGCACCGCTCAGATGAATGTTTGCACACATCGGAATGACAAAGTTTACAACATTCTTTCTCGCCCCCATCTTTTCAGCACAACGCAGCGATACTGGCAGTGTGGCAACGGAAGAACTGGATGCTAATGCCGTCAGGAATGCAGGAAACATCTTATGAAAGAGAATGAAAGGATTGCGCTTGCTTATCCATCCTGCAATGAGATACTGTATGAGCAGTACCACCATGAGCATCACCACCATGACAGCAATAATCTTCAGATAGACGTGAGTAATAATTCGCATTTCGCCAGCGATGGTCATCTTCATAAACACACCAAGTATAAAGATCGGCAGTAATGGGATAATGGTTTTTCCGATGACCGCCATCACCACCTGTCGCAACTCCATGACGGCATCTTTCAATACAGGTAGTTTGAACTTCAACATTGTAAGGCCGAGCATGAAACTCAGTAACAATGCCGACATCGTATCCATCATCGGCGGAAAGTCAAAGGTGAAGTATGGTGCAAGGGCTTTTTCCGACAATACACCGTCCATTCCACCACCGGTGCCAGAATGCATCGTCACCATCTGAGGAAACAATGTATCACTTACACCTAAAGCAAAAAGTCCGGCAAGTACAGTAGAGAGATAAGCCAGTCCTACCGTCAGCAAGAGCATCTTGCTCGCTCCGTTCCCCGTCTCTGCAATGGACGAGGTGACGAGTGCCAAAATCAAGACAGGCACGATGAAAGACAGTATGGACGTGAAAATGCCATTAAAAGTAATAAAGAAGCGGACAAACCAAAGTGGTGCGTATGAGCCCAGCACTATGCCAAGTGCTACCATCAGCAAAACCGCAAAAATAAGATTCTTTGAAAAGAATTTAAAAAAATTGCTAACAATCTCTTTCATGACGATATTATTTTTATAAATATTTAA
Source organism: Candidatus Equicola stercoris (assembly GCA_018065415.1). Classification (GTDB taxonomy): domain Bacteria; phylum Bacteroidota; class Bacteroidia; order Bacteroidales; family Bacteroidaceae; genus Prevotella. The sequence goes on along the minus strand of JAGHTI010000013.1, from coordinate 297 downwards.
TTGCAAAGTTAGTGCAAACCGAATGTACTACCAAATAAATTTTATTTATTTCTTTTATTTGCATAACAAGAGCAAAATTTATTTTAGTGAATTGTTATGAACAATAAAAGTAAAAACGCAGTTTTGTAGGTAGTACTGAGATGTAGCCTAACTTCGACCGAAGGTCAAAGTTACAACAAATCGTTAAAACGTAGTTTTGTGGCAAACAAGTTTGCTCTCCTTCATGGAGATAAACCTCCAGCCGTCGCAAGCATACATACTCAATGTCTGCCTGTTGAGGTGCAGCCTAAGTTAAGG
>JAGHTI010000099.1 GCA_018065415.1 Candidatus Equicola stercoris | reverse complement strand
ATACATGGTTGTTTGGTTGTTTAGTTTAATTATCGATTATTAATTATTAATTATTAATTGATGAATGCATTACAAAAACCAAGATTTATTTTGTGGAATTGTGAAAAAATTTTTACCTTTGCAGTCCGAAAAATATAATTGCTAAAAAAATAATATAAAAAGATGATTGTAGTACCTGTAAAAGACGGCGAAAACATCGAAAGAGCTCTTAAGAAATTTAAGAGAAAATATGAGAAAACTGGTGTTGTTAAAGAATTGCGTGCACGTCAGCAATTTGATAAGCCATCAGTAAAGAAACGTCTCAAGATGGAACATGCCATTTATGTTCAGCAATTAAGACAAGCTGAAGAATAAGAAGATTTTATTTTGATAGTCCGATTTTTATCCGTACCTTAGTAACGGATTATCGGACTACATATGGTTGAATTATTCATAAACTATCTCCAGTATGAAAGGAATTATTCTCCTCTCACGTTGGAGAAGTATGTTTTTTGTTTACAACGATTCGAGGAGTTTTTTAAAAAACTGTCTGATGGTCTGACGTGGCAGACGGTGGATAGTGATGTCGTCCGTAGATGGGTAGAAGAACTGATGGATGACGATGAGGCTCCGGCTACAGTCAATGCAAAGCTAAGTGCATTGCGTTCTTTTTATAAATTTGCTCTATCAAGAAAGCTTGTCGATAAAGATCCTGTACATAGGATTGTTGGCCCTAAGAAGGACAAGATGTTGCCATATTTTGTTCGTGAAGAAGACATGGATAGGTTGTTGGACGATGTTGAATGGCCACAAGACTTTGAAGGACAACGTGACAGGACTATAATCATGACATTTTATAATACTGGTGTAAGAAGGGCAGAGCTTATAGGACTTACAGATGAGGCTGTGGATTTTTCATCATGCCAGTTGAAGGTTACGGGAAAAAGAAACAAGCAACGCATCATTCCTTTCGGTCAGGAACTTGCGGACGCATTGCGGAATTATATCAAAATCCGTAATGAGGTTTTCGACCATTCTCCTGCCTTGTTTGTTGATGGTAAGGGGTGCTGTATGGCACCACATCAAATAGAACGAATTGTCAATAGGGCATTGGCAAAAGTGTGTTCTTTGAAGAAGAAATCACCTCATGTGCTGCGACATTCTTTTGCTACGGCAATGCTCAACCATGACGCAGGATTGGAAAGTGTGCAGAAGTTGCTGGGACATGCTTCTCTGGCAACGACTGAGATATACACCCACACAACTTTTGAACAATTGAAACGTGTTTATAAAAACGCTCATCCAAGAGCGGAAAAATAGTTAACCATTAAATTTTTAGAATTATGGAAGTACAGATTAAGGCAATTAATTTTGAGGCTACGGAAAAGTTGCACGACTTTGTTATTAAGAAGACTGCAAAGTTGGAAAAACAGTGCGATGATGTTCAGACTGTTGATGTGCAGTTGAAGGTTGTAAAACCACAGACAGCTATCAACAAGAGTGTGTCTTTGGAAGTGAAGGTGCCAGGAAAATCTTTCTTCACTGAGAAGACTACAGATACCTTTGAACAAGGAGTTGACGATTGTGTTGATGCAATGAAGATTCAGTTGCAGAAATATAAAGATAAGTTGCGTGAACACTAATCACGAAAAAGGTTAGAGGTTAGAGGAGGCTTCGCCTACGATAACGATACGTTTCACTACGATACGCTTCACTACGGTAACGATAACCGTACAATCGCATAACCGCAAAAAAGCCGTAGACTGTTGACCGTTGACTTAATAAAAAAACTGGTGTCATTTGATACCAGTTTTTTTTATGGTGGGGTGGATAGTGGGACTCGAACCCACGACATTCAGAACCACAATCTGACGCTCTAACCAACTGAACTATATCCACCATGTAGGTTGTTTGCACAACCTGTATGTGTCAATATTTATTTTGCAGGTGCTGCTGGCATGGCAGGTTTCTCTGCTGGAGTCTCTGCCGCTGCTTCGCTTGTCTGTTTTCCTTCGTTGCTTCCAGCAACAGGTGTCTTCTTTGTCTGTGAAGCATCAAAACCAGGAAGTGTCTTGCTTCCAAGAGGAGCCTGCTCTGTTGCAGCATTCTCTATTACAGATGAGCTTGTTGCAACTGTTGGCACAAGCCATGCACATGAAATGCTGAGAACAACCAATACTATTGCTAATCCCCATGTGGCCTTTTCAATGAAGTCTGTTGTCTTGCGTACACCAAGAATCTGATTTGATGATGAGAAACTAGATGCGAGACCACCGCCTTTTGATTCCTGTATCAACACGATGAGAATCATGGCGAGGGATATGATAACGAAGAAAATAATCAATAATGGATACATAGTATTATATTCTGT
>JAGHTI010000098.1 GCA_018065415.1 Candidatus Equicola stercoris | reverse complement strand
AAAAAAAGAAATAAGTATGACAACCATGAAACATACGTTTGCAGCCATTCTTGTGCTCTTATCATTCATTGTTTTACCCCTTTCCGCCAACCGTGATTGGGTGAAGTTCACTGCTAAAGAAGCAAATTCAAAGGTGTTGATAGATGGTAGTTATAAACCTTCAACATTTTGTATTGAGTGGCGTGTCAATGGTGGCAAGTGGACAAAAAAAACAGAAAAATCCTCTCCTGCATTGACTAGTCAAGAAGTAAAATTAAATAATGTAGGTGACGTCTTGGAAGTTCGTGGACAAAATCCTAATGGACTTAATAAGAATCAAGGTGCAGTTGCATTCATCAAACTCAAACCATCAGCAGGTAAGGTAGAAGTTAGTGGAGATATTATGACGCTGATTGATACAACTGAAAAAATAGTAACTGAAATACCCAATCAGTATTGTTTCTATCGTTTGTTTGAAGGAGGTATATGTTTAACATCTGCCAAGAACTTGCGTTTACCGGCTTCTACATATAGTCATTGTTATATGCAGATGTTTTCGGGATGTCGTTTGTTAGAGGAAGGTCCGGATATGTCTGCTATTACCAAGATTCAAGCTCATGCGTGTGAGAAAATGTTTGAAAGTTGTAATTCTCTAAAAGCCATGCCTGCGATGCCCAATCTGAAGTTTGTGGGAGAGAGTGGTTGCAACAGTATGTTTGGCAAGGCTCAATACTCTTGTTCCAGTTTGGAGACTGTGCCGGATTTAGTAGCCCCGTATGTAGCAGATGGATCTTATCAGTCTATGTTTTCCAACTGCACAAAGTTGAAGAAAGCCCCTAAGATATATGCTGATATTATGCATCGTAACACCTGTGCAAGTATGTTTAATGGGTGCACCTCCCTGACAGATGTGCCGGATTTAGAAGCACAGTATTTAGACGACAACTGCTACAACAAAATGTTCTATGGTTGTACGGCATTGGTAAATGCGCCTGCAATCAAAGCCACCGAGATAGGTGGTTCATATAGTGGTCAGGCTTTCAACTATATCACTTGTATGCAAGATATGTTCCGAGGTTGTTCCTCATTGCGCCGTATAGAGGTTTACTTTGCAAAATGGTACTGGAAATATTTGGAAAAAGAATATCCTACAAGCAGTTGGGTCAATGGGGTTACTGAAACAACGGAGGGAGTCTTTTCTGCTCCTTGTGCATTACCTGACGAACGAGGCACCAGTCGAATTCCGAATAAGTGGCAATACAACTGTTTTAAAACATTATCGTTTGATGTTGCCACAAATGGCGGATATTGGAAAGACCGTAAAGATGATATCTTACGTGTGCTGAAATTGGAGGATGTAACAACCCCACCAACTGCAGGTAGAAACTTATCTGAATTTGTAAAATGGAACACTCAACCTGATGGAACAGGTGAGGATTGGGATGCGGCTCATAAGCTTACGGAATCTACCACCTACTATGCCATCTTTAAGCAGACGGGTACACCCAAAGAACATTGCATTGAATATACCGATTTCTCTGCTACAACTATTCGTATTGATACGGCACGATTCCCTAAAGATAAATTTGTTTTAGGTCCTTGGACACAAAACGTGAAAGATTTAAACTATGGTCCTTATCGTTCAAAAAGTCGTTATGCCGTACATAATAATCCAGAAGAAGTTGATCCGCGTACTGGCGGAAACTTATACACTATCTTGCCCAATGGAGACCCATCTGTTCGATTAGGAAACTGGGAAAATCACTGTGCTGAGCGAATGACGTACACATATACGGTGCCTGCGGATAAAAACATCTTAACCCTATATTATGCCGCAGTGTTAGAAGATCCGAAACACGATTCAAAAGAACAACCTCGATTCACATTGGGTATTTTGGACGAAGATAACGACACCATTGATGCAAAATGTTGCTCTTTTAATTTCATTCCGCAAATAGATATGGAAAAAGAAGACCCAACTTGGCATGCGGAGGGTAATGTTTATTGGAAAGAATGGACACCTGTAGGTGTGAATTTACAAGGTTATATAGGACAAAAAGTTCAAATACAATTGACTACTTATGATTGTGCACAGGGAGGACATTTTGGCTATGCTTATTTTGGTTTAGACTGCGAGCGACCTGAAATTTCTGCATCTTCTTGTGGTGCAGATGCAGACTTAACTGCTCCAAGTGGTTTTACTTATCGTTGGTATAAAGAAGGGGAGGAAACTACCACCCTTAGTACCAATCAAACTTTTAACCCCGGCAAGGCTGGTAAAGGAGCGGGTATTTATTATTGTGATTTGATTAATTTGCAAAATCCGGATTGTAAGTTTGGACCATTAAGAGCAGAGGTCGCAGCAGAAACACCTATTGCGCAGTTTACCATAAATAGTCAAGAAACGAAAACGGAAGAGGGGAAAGAAGTGGATATCATTACAGTAAGTAATACCAGTTATCTTAAAAATGACGATGGAACCACACGACCTATAGATGAAGAGAAAACAGGCTTTTCATGGACTGTAACGGATAAAAATGGCCATGTGGTATTTTCCTTTTCGGATAAGGAACCTATTATTAAGTTAGAGAAAGCAGGAGATTTTACGATTAATTTAGTGGTATCTATTAATAGTGGCTCATGCGAGTCACAACCTGCTGAAACAAGTGTTACTGTCGTAAGAGGTCAGATAAAGAGAGAAGAAGTAGCAGGAACAGCCTGTGCAGACGGAACACCTACATGGGAAGACTCCAAGTCTCACCCGATTGTGGATGCACAAGGCAAGACACATTTCCAATTGAT
>JAGHTI010000066.1 GCA_018065415.1 Candidatus Equicola stercoris | reverse complement strand
CCATCCGCCAACAGCAAATGTGCACAACACTAAAATTACAATCGCTTTTTTCATTCTACCTACCTTCACACCTTGCAGATTATAGAAGTCCTTCCATTTTTCGTTTTCGTTTTATAATCTGGTGACTCCTCTATTCCGTTTGACCTAAATCATCAAGGTTTAATCCACGTCTATACCCTCATCGCCTGAATAGTAGTCATCACCGCGATAATTAAGCGTAGCAAGACTTCCGCATAACATGCTTAATGATCCTACATTTATTGCCTTTATTTTAGGCTGGATATATTCTTTCTTCATATTTTTTCGTTTTATAATTTGGAATCCATTGCCAGCAATGCTGCTATCGCAGTTTCTCAATCGTGACCCGCGACGATCTTGGCAATGTCGGATGAGATGACTTATTTATACTCTAATCCGAAGTTGTAATGCCTGTCATAGTCTTCGCGAAGACAGAACATCATTGATTGTGTTTTAGTGTCATACACTTCCGACCACAGAGTAATCCACGGCCATTCATTCTTATCATTCCAATTGATTAACGGGTTGAGATATGTCAACTCTATCATTGTTTTGATGGCATCCTGGTCATTGTTCATAATACGAACAGACTTGCACATATCCATTGCACCTTGTACAGTCAATTTGGTATCCTTCAGTTTATTGAACTGTGTCTTAAGAGTTTCATAACGCCAGAAACCGATTTCCTTAACTCCTTCCGGACACAGTTTCTTGTCCTTCGACAGATAGAAATTTGTTGACAGTACATAATTGGCGTTATTACCCTGACGCTCATACAGGTCTTCACTGTCAGCATGCATTATCTTTATGTCATCACCAACCCATTCCACTACAACGCGGTCACCCTTGTTGTCGGCAATTACAAAATGCATATCTATACAATACATAGGGTCGGGATTGATAGCAAACATAGTCTGTATTGCATAATTTGAAATCAAATCCGTAGCCTCCTTGACAGTTGTACATTTATCAAGAATCAAACGCGGTATCAGGACATTGAGTAGATTTTTCTGACCATCCTTGGCTTTCTGGAACACGCCATCATATTCCAGGACCATCAGTCCGCACATAAGACCAGCATCATTGATTCCGTCAAGAATAAAATATGGTGAATAGAGAACAAACTCCTTCATCTTGTTATCTTTATAGCCACGTTCTTCTGTAATCAAATTGGCTACAGGAGACAAATCGGCACATCCGACAACTGCATGGCGTACTATCTTACCATTCGCATCTTTTACTTGTGGAGTGTGAATAATCATAATATGTTCATCCATTGGCGGGAAGTCGTAATTACGGCCAAGAATATAGCCTCCGTCTTCGGCTGCGGCTGAAAAACAGGTACACCCTAAGCCTAATGGGGTATTAGTCATATTGAATGGAAAATTGTACTGTGATTTTGGCAGAATCACTTTCTTAATGCCATCTATTATATCGAGCATATTGGAAGCACCCAATGCCAGGACATCATCCAGTTTGTAATCTGCCGTATAGTTCAATTCGTAAAGATAGCCATCGCTATCAACAGGGCGGAGCGTCTTGATGGTAGCCCATTGCTCATCCGTCCAGGTGACATCGGAAGGCCTGATATCAGAAGATTCATCACTATCGCACCCCATAAGCACAAAGGATGCTATGGCAATCATTGCCAAAGATATTCTTTTCATAATTTCTTTCTTCATCTTTTTTCGTTATCGTTACCGTTATCGTTACCGTTAAAACATCCGTTTTACTTTCTTTCCGCTCTTGGTGCGGATGATGTTCACCTGTCCCTTCACTGGAGTGGTGAGTCGTCTGCCGTTGATGTCGTAGATGCCTTCTGTCTCATCAATGTTTCCATCGGTCAGTATGCCTGGGATGGCATCTACCTCACCGTCCTCTATTATCAGCATAAAGCTCTTTGCCTGAGTTGTGCCGTTGCCTTCTACATACGCACGGAATGGAGCAATGTTTATCTTGCCTGTTGCATGCCAAAACTCACCATCCTTCAGGTAGTAGAGGTTCTGGTTCGTTGTGCCATCCAACTGCTTCTGTTGGTAACTGCCCTTCATTTTGAAGTTGTCAGGACCAACCTCTGTCGTTTCTACAATAATGGATGCAGGAGACTCTCCTGTCAGCGTAAAGTCATCACTCTCGCTCTCATTCTTAAACAGGTATGGAACACCTGCCTCCACCTCATCCACTCGCGTGAACACCAACGAACCGACATTGCTTGCCTCGTCCTGACCTTGTCGAAGTGTAACTTCCTTCAGTTCGTAGAATTTTAGTTCTTCCATACCGCTTTCAGGCTGGAATGGTAAGACGATGGTTGCCCATTTTCCTATCTCCGATGTGCGTTCATAAGTTGCTTCATTTGCGCAGAATGGAACAGGGCAACTGAAGTCTTCTTTCTTAGAATCATCAAAAGCAAGGGTATTATTATAATTACCATCCTTATTGACATAGAAGTTTTTATTTCCAATATGACCCTGATAAACCGAATCCTTGCCGAATACAGGATATTCGTCTGATTCGTCTGTACCTATTTCTTGTGTCCATAGATATTTTGCTGTTGATGCACCATTCAGCAGCCAGCACACTTCGCCACTTGCAAAGGTTGCAGCATTTTTCACTTCAACTTTGTCAATCTTGGCATCATTGATATTATTTATAGCACTTCTGCTCACACCTTCGAGTGCATAGCAGTTTTCCACGCTGGAATATGCATCAGCTCTTTTAACCACCAAATCAACAATTCCACTACCATCTGTATTGATGTTACCGACATTATGGCAATTGGTTATCCGTCCTTTATCACGGCACCATCCTGCGATGCCACCTCCGTATGCCACCGTACTTGCATTATAACAATTGTCAATATGCCCATTAGTCAAGTCGCCACAGATACCGCCATTTAAGCCATATATGCAGTTCATATAACTGTCAACCAAGCCAAGATGGTGAACATACGCATTATTATCCAATTTACCAAACAAGCCTCCGTTCGAGTTTTCGATAAAATAGTTATGGTAAAGTCCGCTGATGGTATGCCCATCACCATTAAAATCTCCGCAGAATGGTTTGTCGCTATTGCCGATAGGTGTCCATACCTTGAATGGATCATTATTATTAAGGCTGCCATCTTCTTTCAGCACATTTTCATTGGCTACAATGTCTTTAGTAAGTTTGCCACAAATATTACCTTTGCCTTTCAAGTTAACTTCGATGGCGAAGCCCATAAGTTGTGCATAATCTTCTATTATAAAAGGGTTGCCAGAAGTCCCGTCCCCTTCTCCAGAACGCCACGATTTCACATATTTTGTACCCCAAGGATTGAAGCCATTTGTGTTTTCCACATAGATTGTGGTGCTATCATTAATGGCATCTGTAGCAACACTAGAAGGTGATGAGGTGCCAAGATAGAAAATCTCCTCCAAGCCTTCACAATCGCCGAAAGCATTATCTTTAACACTTGAGAGTGTACCCATAATAATGGCTGTGCGCAAATTAGAGCACCCACCAAATGCGTCTTCATAGATGTTATACACTTTATCAGGAATTGTGACCGAATGTAGATTATCACAGCCGCTAAATGCCTCTTCTTCGATTGTTTCTAGCGGTTGACCAAAATACATGGTTCCAGTTCCGCGCTCATTAGTGTTAAACAAGCAATCCTTCATACCATTCGCCACCTTATTGTCAGTTGTCGTATATCTCAACATCATATCATTAGGGTAAAGGACAATTTTATCTTTGTTGACATAATGATTTTTGAGGTCATTCATGACGGCTTGGTTCTTCGCATAAATAATCGGATTTGAAGGGAATTCAATAGAAGAAGGAGATTTGTCTGCCAAGAAACAAACAACTCTCAAACTCGGGCAATTGTTGAATGCATTATTAGCAATAGAGTTCAAGTTTGAGATAATCACGACACGCTGCAAACCACAACCATAAAAGGCATTTTCGTAAATATCCAAGTTAGGTTGACAGTTACTGAATTTTATATCTTGGACTAATACGTTATCCTGAAATGCGTTGCGTTCTATCGTTTTCAACGATGTAGCATCTGTTAAGTCGATTTCCAACACGCCTATATGGTCGCCCCAAGATGTTCCAGTTTTATTTCGAAAGCAAGACTCTGGAATAGTCGTTACTTTTGGACCGATTTTGACCTTTAATCCATCATAAGAGCCCTGACAGAATGGTGCTTGGTACCATTTATTTTCTATTCCTTGATCTTGATATTTGAGATTTCTGCCTACATAGGCATTTTTTAGATTACTATTCCAAGAAAAAGCCCCCCAACCGTTGGTGGTACGATAGCAAAACAATTCGTTGTCTCCATCCTCAATAATAAGTTCTGTTATTTGGCCACTATTGTTTTCCAATGCAAATCCTTCTAAGGCCATAACTGTGGATGGGATGGTTAGTTTATTAATAGAAACACTCGTACTCGACGAGTACCAAAAAAACTGCTCACCGATAGCAACCACCGTATAATCGACATTTCCATCCCTAACAAATCTTGGAATAGTCATTGTTGTGCTTTGGTATGTTTTAGAACAATATGCTGCCACAGCAAAGTTGCAACTATATGACAGTTTGAAATTTGTCCCGTCTTTATCAGTATATGTGTATGTCTCATTGTTGTAGAGCGAATATCTTACTCCATCTATTTCCACTATCTTATCGGGATTTCTGTTCCCACATCGATTTCCATGGTCAGGTCTTCCATTATCCCAATTTGCCCACATTTCACCGCAGCACATCAACAGCACTGCAAAAACCAAACATTTAAAAATCTTCTGCTTCATAACAATTTTTTTTTATAATTGTTGTATTTGTTAATTATTAATCATCCATAGAACGGGTCTTCATCCCGTTGACCGGCAAGGCGATAATTGCCATTATTATATTCGTACCAATATCCATCAGTATCAAAAAACCAACTTGTGAAATTACGCAAAGATTCGCTATCAAATCCAGGGAGTCCAATCAAAGCTGGGAAAAACTCGTTGCGACCTTCTATAAGAATGAGGTCACATTCCGTATCGTATGACATTTCCTCACAATCTTCCATGCTACACAACATTTGGAGTCCATGATGTGCTTGTTCCATGGACCAAGCTCCTGTTCTGCCGCAATAGGTGCCACTTTCTTTTCTTTCTTTCGCATCTATGAGAGTGTTGTGGACTTCAGAGCCACGATAGAAGACTGGAAAATACGGCCACCCGAAACCATTCGTCATAAGATGTTGCTCTTTCGGAAAATTGTATTGATCGAACTTCTTTTGCAAATCATCCAATGATAGGGTTGAATATGTGAAGTTGAGACTGCCTTCACGAGAGAGTCCCGTACCTTCATTTTCCCATAGATTGTCTCTAAGCCACTCTATCGCACAACATGACTCCCCTGTTGGGCTGCTCATTTGATGAAATAAATCCTCAACATAGTATTTGCCATAGATTATGGAATATGGTATTTCTGATGGATCTTTATAAATTTTTTCCAGTACACTGTGTACGTATATTACAATATCTTCTATGTTTTGATTCTTAATGTCTAACCACAGGACACTGATTTCCTCCATTTCAGGGAATTTCAGATACTCTTCGAGAGAGACATAACATTTATTTGTGTTTGTTCTGTGTTCTGCTTCATTTCTGGCTTTCCTTGTTACAGGGTCAAGATATTCCTCTTTATACGGAAACTTCATGCCATGATTTACAGACCAGTCGATATATTTGTTTTCATCATTGGAATGAATGTCAATTTCAACCCCATTAGCTCCGTCCTCAAGTGCATCCATAAGGGATTGATGCGAATTGCAGGCGTGCGCTAAAACCCATACCGGACGACCAGTTTGACTATTTTTGGCACTTGCATTGAAAGTACATGACAAGCATACAAGTACTATACATATTCTGAAAAAATTCTTTTTCATAACCGCTCAACTTAATTTATTTTGGTAAAAGATATTACTGTTCCATCGTCTCCGGGAAAATCCAACGTATTGTTAGACAGTTTGTAATCAATACAATCCCATTCTGCACCAGTCTTCTCATATAGTTTCGCTACACTTTTTTCTACTGTGTACATTTTATCACCTTCAGTACGCCATAGCATAGACGTAGAAGAGCGTTTACCTTCGATTTCAAAAACCATCATCAATTCGCCATTTTCTTGGAAGGTGTACTCAATCAAGCATTTACCACCCCATTCTTCCTCATAATACTCACAACTCCATTTACCCAGAAGGCTCGTAGAAGGTTCCTTGTTGTCATCGTCCTTACACCCAGTAAAAAGAAATGATGTACAAAGTGCGACAAACAACATCGCCACTAATACTAATCTGTTATTTTTCATATCGTTAATAATATAAATTCACATGCGATGTGGATAGCACATCTTTATTATCGTACAATAT
>JAGHTI010000005.1 GCA_018065415.1 Candidatus Equicola stercoris | reverse complement strand
ATCGGTGCGAATGCACGCATCAACGATGATGTATGGATTGAATCTATATGGCCGGAGAAACGAGTGCTAGAGCATAATGCCACCGACAACGTTAACGAGCTTAATACCGTCTACATCATTCATTACGGAAAAATTAAGGTAATGGTCACCGGAGACTTAACCACAGAAGATGAAGCCAAGATACTTGACCGTTATAGAGGCAAGGATACGCTGCAATGCGATGTTCTTAAGGTAGGCCATCATGGCAGCAAAACGAGTAGTAGCGACGAGTTCCTCGACGCTGTTAATCCTCGAATAGCAGTCATATCCGTCGGCGCCCACAACAGCTACGGGCACCCGAACCAAGAGATTTTGGATAGACTACAGAATCACGGGATTGCTGTATATCGGACAGATATTAATGGAGCAGTAGGTGTAGACATAAGGGGGACGGTCCTAATGGGGATTTTGTGTACAGGGGGACAGTCCTTGAAAGTGGATACGATGAGGTAATTATTTTTTGTGAGAGGAGGTTGTAAATATGTCGCTATCGGCATATAATGTTTATGGAAATTTACTTCTATGAAAATGCAAAAGGTGAAGAGCCAGTAAAAAAATTTATTGAGAGATTGTCAAATAAAGATAGGGTTAAGGTTGTTCACGCGATTGAGAAACTTTTGGCAATGGGCAATGCGTTGCGACGCCCTAACTCTGCTTATTTGAGAAACGATATACTTGAACTTAGAATAGTTGGAAAAGATAATCAATTACGCATATTTTATTTCTTCTTTTCTGGTGACAAAGCGGTTCTTTCGCATGGCTTTGTCAAGAAAACTATGAAAGTACCAGACAAAGAAATTGATTTAGCAATTAAACATAAGGAAGATTATGAAAGGAGGCATCCTAATGAGTACTAATTTTAGAGAGTTTCTGAATGAGCAATTAAAAGACCCTGAGTTTGCAAAAGAATATTATGCAACAAAACCAGAAGTGGATTTTTCTGTTTTATTACATCGAATTAGGGAAGAAAAAGGTTTAACACAAACGGAATTAGCTGAACTGAGCGGTGTAAACCAAGCTAATATCAGCCGAATAGAAAATGGAGAAAGATTACCAAACATTTATACATTACAAAAAATAGCAAATTCACTTGGAATGCAACTTGCGTTGATACCAATAGATTAAGGAGCAAAGTTGACCTATGGCAACGATGCAAGGTAGCGCAATCTCTAAGAGGAAAAAGTTAGAGAGGATGTTGCGTAAGGTCTAGAGCTTGAGGTAGCAATTGACAGGGCGGTAATTGCTAAGAAAGCGATTGATGTTGCTGAGGCCTGCGAGCTGCTTGCCATTACTGTTGAGGAATACAAGAAGGCACAGAACAACAAATAATGGGGACGGTCGAGGGTACACTAATTAGAAAAACATTGACTAGAACTGAATATGTCGGTTAAAATGAATCATCCAAATAATCGATGTTCTCGGTTGAAGGGGTTCGAGGTGGTCAACCAGACCACCTTTTTTGATTATTTAGTGTATAGAGTGGGGAGGTCCTGTATGAAGAGAAGACTGTTAAGCATTCTGATAATTGCCGTGATGATATGCACAGCTGTACCAATGGTTGCATT
>JAGHTI010000084.1 GCA_018065415.1 Candidatus Equicola stercoris | reverse complement strand
TTTATTGAGACAAAAAGGCACGAAATTTATTTCTGTGAATTATTGTATCAGTAAAAGTAAAAACGGAGTTTTGTAGGTAGTACTGAGGTGCAGTGTAATTTAAGGATATTCATCCTTTTCTTCCTCCGCACCTCGGCATAATGAAAGCAAGCTTTCCTTCTGCACTCAGTTTGTCGTCAGTTCGGCGAAGGTCAAAGTTACAACAAACCTAACATAAACAAACCGAACACAAAGAAAAAAATTACATTTTTTTTGCATTGTCCTTGATTTGCACTAATTTTACACCCGTAATTACTTCAAAACGAAAACAATCTAACTAAAATTATTACAATATGAAAAAGAGTCTATTTTTTCTGGTGATGTTGACTATTTCTATGTGCATGTCTGCACAGGAATCGTTCGACAATGTTTCTGGCACGGTATCATGGAATACTGGCAATGAGACTATGGCTGTTGCTTCTGGCAATATATCTTCTGCTGTCAAGGGAGCAACGATGAAAGCGGGTACGGATCTTACTGTAACCCAGTCCAACACTCTGGCTTGCAACAGTGGTGTCACGATGACTCTCTTCGGTCCTGCTACGAGTAAGGCTGGCCGTGTGAAAGCTGTCGCTGTGGATTATACTATCACGATGAAGAAGGGACTTACCTTTACGCCTACTGCCATCGCCTACGATGCTGTGAAGAAGGGTACGGACAACTGCTACTATGCATGGACGTATATCGTTGATGGTGTGGAGAGCGACACTATAGACATTGCAAAAGAAAATATTGTACGCGACAATAACACAACAGGCTCTCCTGCCCTGCGTCATCAGGAGACGATAACTGCCACGGCAGGACAAAAGGTGACGTTGAGATTCTTCATGTCGTATGTTGATGCAGGCAAGCAGATAGCTCTTGGAAATGTTGTCATCAGCGGAAACGTGAACGGCACGGAGATTGTGCGTACGTTCAAAGACTTCAAATTGGACTTCCGCACAAAACCATACACCGTCATCACACCAGCAGAGGGTCTGCCTGAAGGCATCGTGCTCACTGGTACTGACAACGTAAACGGTAATCAGCATGGACTTAACCAAGGAGCAACAATAAAAGTACCTGTTGACGGTCCTGTAAAGTTTACAATAGGCAACTGCCAGTACAGTAACACCGGCACGGTTACCGACCGACAGGGAAAAACACTTGCTACCATCACTCCTAATGGTGCATGTGAAAACTCGGTGTCTGACATCTCAAAGGCTACGTACAACTCTTTTATAACATGGACATACAATGTGGAGGATGCAGACACGATAATATTCCATTTCACCGGTTGTTATCTGCCATATTTCTTTGCTGAGAAATGCGATTTTGTCCCGTCTGTCGAAGTGGTATATTACGATGTTGATGGCACTACCGTTCTCGCTACAGATACGCAGGATGGTGGAAGTCCGCTCGTATATAACGCTGAAGCACGGGCGAAGGTAACAGTGGGCGAAGGCATGGCTTTCCGCGGATGGTTCAATGCCACTACACAGACTGCCACGAAGGTGAAAGAGGGCACTCCTCTTGTAGAAGATACAAAACTCTTTGCCAAGACCACAGCCATAGAGAAGGCTGAGGTGGGGACACATTATCTCTATGACTTCAAGAAACAAAACTTCTACCCAGAAGACCATGAGTTGTTGCTTTCACAGGGTTCATTCCACGATGGGCAACATGGATTTATTTTCAATAAAGGACAGTATCTCAAGTTGGTAGTATCACCAAAATGTTATGTAAGCTTTGGCTTATGCAAATACAGCGAAACTGCCAACCAACGTATCGTCAATGCGGCAGGAGATTCTGTATCGACGATGTCGGTGGTAAAGGAAGAAACACCAGACGGAGCACTATGCTCGTTCTACTATGAGAATCCGAAAAGTGTGCAGGACACTCTCATCATAAACTTTACTGCTACCAGCTACATCCATCAGGCAGAAGTTTACAATGTGGCGGCTCCTATAAAGAAAGACGGTCATAAATATACTCTTGCCGCTGGTGACGGTGCTTCTCTGATGATGTTGCTCGGACAGTTACAGGAAGGCGACAGCATATATCTTCCGAATGGGACGTATGACTTTGGAGAGGCTGTGCTGAATACCGTTTCTGCCAACAATATAGTTATCATGGGTGAGTCTATGGATGGTGTGATAATAAAGAATGCTCCTGACTATACCGCAGAAGGCATCTCCACTACTGCAACCATCCTCAACACTGGTACAGGCAACAAGTTCGAAAATCTGACAATACAGAATGCCATGGATTATTATACTGCCATCACAAAACAGAGTGGTGCACGGGCGGTATGTCTGCATGACAAGGGAACAAAGACCATCTGCCATAAGGTAAAGATGCTCTCATACCAAGATACTTATTATAGCAATAAGGTGGGAGCATTGCATTATTTTGAAGACTGTGAAATACACGGAACTGTCGATTTCATCTGCGGTGACGGCTCTACTTATTTCTACAACTGCCTGCTCTACGCTGAAAAAAGGAAGGCAGAAGGTGGTGGCAGCGATGCACTGATAGCAAGCAATGCCACAAGTCCAGACAAGGGTTACGTCTTTGACCGCTGTACGGTAAAATCAGAATGTCCACTGGTAAGCCTCGGACGTTCATGGAACAACCAACCACGATGCGTCTATCTCCTTACCACATTTGACAAAAGTGTCGGTGAGTTTTCTGTAGTAGGTTCAGGAACAGAACGATGGACACTCGCTGGCATGAACACTCTTCCTGAGTACTTTGCTGAATATCTTACACTGGATACCGAAGGAAATGTAATCTCTCCTAACGAAAACATCATCACCTTCACCTATAACGGAACAAAAGAGATGAATACCATCATCAATTATGAAGAGGCATTGACACATACCTATCCTAATTTCTTCAAAGGATGGGACCCTGCCATCAACTATGTCCCTTTCCCAGAACCGACAGGAATAAAGGGGGTAGGCCTCACCCCAGCCCTCTCCACAAGAGAGGGGGTAACATACAACCTAATGGGGCAGAAGATAAACAACGTCAAGAAGGGAGATATTTTCATTTTGAAGGGAAATAAGTATTTGAAAAAATAAAAATAAACTTTAGCATCGGCTATTGCGTTATCATTTTATTTACTACTTTTGTGCTGTTGTAAAACTATTTGACAATGATTAAGAAGTATGATTTCCTTATTATCGGTAGTGGTGTTGCTGGTATGAGTTGCGCATTGAAACTGTCAAGGGCTCACAAAGGTAAGATTGCTGTGATATGCAAGACAAAATTGGAAGAAGCAAACACCAACTATGCACAGGGTGGTATCGCATCGGTAACAAACCTCTTGGTAGATAACTTCGAAAAACACATCGAAGACACGATGATTGCTGGCGATTTCATCAGTGACAGGGCTGCTGTGGAACAGGTGGTGCGCAATGCTCCTGAACAGATAAAAGAACTGGTTCGTTGGGGTGTAAACTTCGATAAAAAGGAGAACGGCGACTTTGACCTACATCGTGAGGGCGGACATTCTGAGTTCCGCATCCTGCATCATGCTGATGACACTGGAGCAGAGATTCAGCGCGGACTGATGGCTGCTCTGCGTGCAGATAAGGATATCGATATTCTTGAATACCATTTTGCAGTAGAAATCATCACCCAACATCATCTGGGACAGGTGGTGACGCGCAAGACTCGAGGCATTGAGTGTTACGGTGCTTATGTGCTTAATCCAAAGACGCAGAAGGTCGATACGTATCTCAGCAAGGTGACGCTGATGTGTACAGGAGGATGCGGTGCTGTGTATCAGACCACAACAAATCCTGTCATCGCCACTGGTGATGGTGAGGCTATGGTCTATCGTGCCAAAGGCACTGTGCAAGACATGGAGTTTGTTCAGTTCCATCCTACTGCCTTATATAATCCTAATGAGACACACCCAGCCTACCTTATCACAGAGGCTATGCGTGGGTATGGTGGAATACTGAAACTGCCTACCGGTGAGACGTTCATGGAACATTATGACAAACGTCTGTCGTTGGCTCCACGCGACATCGTAGCACGCGCCATAGACAAGGAAATGAAGAAACATGGTCTTACTCATGTTTGTCTGGACGTAACACACAAGGATGCAGAGGAGACAAAACATCATTTCCCTAACATATATAAGAAATGTCTGTCTATCGGCATTGACATCACAAAAGAGATGATACCAGTAAGACCGGCAGCACACTATATGTGCGGTGGTATAAAAGTTGACTTGAACGGTGAATCAAGCATAAAAAGACTCTATGCGCTGGGAGAGTGTTCATGTACGGGATTGCATGGTGGCAACCGTCTGGCAAGCAACTCGCTGATAGAGGCTGTGGTATATGCTGATGCTGCTGCAAAACACATCCTCGAAGTAGTGGATGGATATACGTTCAATGAACGTATTCCAGAATGGGACGACTCTGGCACACTTACAAACGAAGAGAAGGTCCTTATCACACAGAGCATCAAGGAGGTGGGTGAGATCATGAGTCATTATGTGGGCATTGTCCGTTCTGACCTTCGCCTGAAACGTGCATGGGACCGCCTCGACTTGTTATATGAGGAGACAGAGACACTCTTTAAGCGTGTACATGCCAGCAAGGACATCTGCGAACTGCGAAATATGATAAACGTAGGGTATCTCATCACACGCATGGCAATAGAACGTAAGGAAAGTCGTGGACTTCACTTTACAACAGACTATGCCGTCCACGCGTATGACGAAAAGCATATTTAATGCTTTTTGTTTGCTGTTTTTAGGTCGTTTGGAGTTGTTATCTTGATATTTTCGGGATTACCTTCGATGAGTGTAATCGGCATTCCCATCTCTTTCACCACACTGGCATCGTCGGTAAAACTATCCCTATAATCCTGAAGAAAAGCCTTCTTCAACAATTGTATGCTGAATGTCTGTGGCGTCTGTCCCAGATGGTATAGATTTCTGTCAACAGTTGTCGGGTTGCAGTCTTTCTCTGCATACCATATAGTCTCCACAATAGGTATCACAGGCACTACAGCCTCATGGATTTTCGCCTCAGCATAACATCTTCTTATCACTTCTATGGAGACAAAGGGACGGACTCCGTCATGGACGCCCACTATTCCATCTGCATCGTCTGGTATCAGCGACAGACCATTCTTGACAGAATGGAAACGAGTCTCCCCACCGTCAGCAATTTGTAATGGTTCGTTGAAATGGTGCTTTTCGCACAATTTCATCCAAAAGTCCTGTTGATTTTTTGGAAGGACGAGTATTATCTGCAAATCGTCTGAATACGCCCTAAACTGACGGATTGTGTGCATTAAGATAGGTAATCCGTTTATCTCTAAGAACTGCTTCGGCAGGTCTGTTCCCATCCGCAGTCCTTTTCCTCCTGCCACTATGATGACGTAATCCATCAATGATTCTGTTAATGTTATGCCAGAAGATGGTTGTACATCATGCCTTCCTTCAGTTGTTCTGCCACATCTCCTGCACCGAGAACATCAAGGATGGTATATGCAAAAGGAAACGCCGCCGCCGGTCCTTCGCCAGTGATGATGTTTCCATCAACAGTACATAGTTCGCGTGTATATTGTGCCCCCGTCATGGTGTTCTCGCATCCCGGATAGCATGTCGCTCTCTTTCCTTTTAGGATTCCGAGATTGCCGAGTGCCATAGGAGCAGCACAGATGGCAGCGATTAACTTTCCCTCTGCATTGTGCTTGAGAAGAAGTTCCTGAAGTGGCTTATAGTCTCTCAGGTTAGTACTTCCTGGTAATCCTCCCGGCAATATCAACATAAGAGCATCGCCAAAATCGAGATTCTTGAAGTGCTCGTCTGCAGTAACGCAGATACCATGTGCCGACATTACTTGTCTGTCTGCCATGATACTTACCGTTACCACCTCCTGTCCCGCACGACGCAGAATATCAATGGTTGCCAGTGCCTCTATATCTTCAAAACCATCGGCTAAAAACACGTAAATTGTACCCATAACATCTCAGTATTTAAAAAATTCTATCTAAATATATTTATTTTTTCCTACCTTTGCATGTTGCAAAGATATAAAAATTTCACCGTATGTCAAAGGGAAAGATAAAATTTGCACTTTTCGGCAATGAGTATCAGGACCATAGGCTGTCTTGTGTCCGTGACATCTTTTCTTTTCTTGCAGAAAGACATCTGGACTTTCTCATCGAAAAAGATTTTTTCGATTCTCTCACCGACGAACTACAGAGGCAGATACCAGCAGAGTCACTCATCACCGACAGTACGTTCGATGCAGACTATGTCATCTCCATCGGTGGAGACGGGACGTTTCTCAAGTCAGCAACATACGTAGGCGAAAAGAACATTCCTATTGTCGGCATCAACATTGGTCATTTGGGATTTCTTACCGATGCAGATGCTGATGAAGTGAAAGAAGAACTACAGATGATTCTCGATGGAGATTATGAGATTGACAACAGGACAGTGATAGAAGCCAACACCAGCTGCCAACAGCCAATACTAACAGCCAATACCGCCCTCAACGATATTGCCATATTGAAGACAGACAATGCTTCTATGATAAGCATACGGATATGCATCAACGACGAATATCTCGCCACGTATGAGGCTGATGGACTTATCATAAGCACCCCGACAGGCAGTACAGCATATTCTCTGTCAGCAGGTGGTCCTGTGGTGGTGCCAAAATCAAAATCTCTTGTACTCACTGCTGTGGCACCTCATTCTCTTAACGTGCGACCGATAGTGATTACAGACGATTCCACCATAAAACTTTCTGTAAAGAGTCGTACTGGCAACTTCCTTCTCGCCATTGACGGTCGTTCTGAGGTATGTGGAGAACACACGGACATAACAATAAAGAAAGCATCGTACCATGTTTCGGTAATAAGGAGACGAAACAGAGGGTTCTTTTCCACGATGCGTAACAAACTGTTTCTTGGAGCAAGGGTAAATGAAGATTAAAAGACTTTTACGACTGCAGAATGAAAAGTATTCGGCAACAGCCATATTGAAATGGCTGTGGAAGACATCACGTGGCAACCGCACACAGACCATCCTGAATGCTGTCATAGGCATCTTGGAAGTGTTGGTAAGCCTTGGATGCGTATATACCATGAAATACGCCATCGACAAGGCACAATACCATGCACCGACAACAGAGATAGCCACCGCCGTAGCCATTCTTGCTGCACTGTATCTGATAAACATGGGACTGCGTGTCAGTGGCACGTGGATAAGCAACATCCTTGGCGTAAAAGCACAGAACAGGATGCAACAGAGGATTCTCGACCGCATACTGCATTCTGAATGGAACGGAAAAGAACGACTGCATAGTGGTGATGTGCTGAACAGACTGGAACTGGATGTAAAGAGTGTGATAAGTTTCATCACAGAGACCATCCCTAACATTCTGTCTGTTTTTGTCCTTTTCATCGGTGCTTTCATCATGCTCGCAACCATGGATATAGAGTTGGCAATCATCGTTGTTGCCATAATCCCTATAGCCATCTTCTTCAGTCGCTTCTATATACGCAAGATGCGCAGATATACACGCAACATCCGCGAGAGCGACAGTAAGATACAGAGCATGCTGCAAGAGACAATACAGCACAGAGTCTTAATAAAAACCCTTGAACGTGACGACGATATGATTTCACGTCTTGACGGCACACAGAGCATACTGCGCGAACAAGTACGCCATCGCACACATTTCTCTATAGTCTCACATCTCATCCTCAGCATAGGCTTCCTCTCCGGCTATATCATCGCCTTCCTGCATGGCGTCATGCAGATAACAGCAGGTCTGCTCACCTTCGGTTCCATGACGGCCTTCCTGCAGTTGGTAAACAGGATACAGAGCCCTGCACGCGACATGATGCGACTGGCACCGAAGTTTGTAAGCGTCTTCACAGCCGCTGAACGACTGATGGAACTTCAGAATGTAGATATGGAAGAACAAGGCGAGCCGATACGTTTCAAAGGAGCGTGTGGAATATCTCTCGAAGACATCTCTTTTGCCTATCAATCCGAACAGGACACCGACAAGACAACAGTCATCAACAACCTGTCCTTCAACTTCAAACCAGGCACGTGCACAGCAGTGCTCGGTGAGACAGGAGCAGGAAAGACCACATTGGTAAGACTGATGTTGGCATTGCTGAAACCAGAAAACGGCAAGATGACCATCTATGATGACAACAGAAAAGAAGACATCAGTCCGCGCATCCGTTGCAACCTTGTCTATGTGCCTCAGGGAAACACATTGCTCAGCGGTACTATTCGCGAAAACCTCTATCTGGGAAATCTCAATGCCACCGATGAAGACCTCGTCAACGCCTTGCACAAGGCATGTGCCGACTTTGTCATGGACCTTCCTGACGGACTCGACACACAATGTGGCGAAGGAGGGACAGGCTTGTCAGAAGGGCAGGCACAACGTATTGCCATAGCACGCGCCCTGTTGCGCGAAGGCAGCATCATGCTCCTTGACGAAGCCACCTCAGCACTCGACATAGAGACAGAGCGTCAACTACTGGAAAACCTTTTGGAAAATCACGAAAAGACAATCATCTTCATCACCCACAGGCAGGCAGTGATGAGATATTGTGACAACACATTAAAATTGTAATTGGTGTGGGGGGGTGCGCCTGACAGGACTCGAACCTGCACATCGTAAGACACTAGATCCTAAGTCTAGCGCGTCTACCAATTCCGCCACAGGCGCAAACGTGGGTGCAAAATTAGTGCAAATCAAGGACAATGCCAAAATAAATTTTATTTATTTCCGATTTGGAAGGATGAAAAATGGAGTTTACTCCGATTATTCATTATTCCAA
>JAGHTI010000009.1 GCA_018065415.1 Candidatus Equicola stercoris | reverse complement strand
TTTATTGTTAGGTGGTGGCACACCACAGTGGAATGTTTGTGGATGGGCGTGAAAGCTTGCTTGCAGAAGAACATACGCAAACATAACACAAGACATCTGCAAGATGGAAACAATAAATACAAGCTGTTTTTCTTGTTTTTGTCAAAATAAATCTCTGCGAGAGACAAAAAACGATTAAACATTTAAACTCTTAAACCATTAAACTTTTAAACTCTTAAATGGAAATTCTGGAAAAATTAGACGGTCTTGTAGCAAGGTACGAAGAGGTTTCAACACTCATCTCCGACCCTGCTGTCATTGCCGACCAAGCACGTTTCGTAAAACTGACAAAGGAATACAAAGACCTTCAAGACATTATGGATGCACGCAAGAGATATAAGGCATGCATCAATGGTATCGAAGAGGCAAAGAATATCATTGCCAACGAAGACGACCCAGACATGAAGGAGATGGCACGTGAGGAACTGGCAGAGAACGAAGAGTTGCAGCCACGACTGGAGGAAGAGATAAAACTACTACTCATCCCTGCTGACCCTGAAGATGGAAAGAACGTGCAGATGGAAATCCGTGCCGGCACAGGAGGCGACGAGGCGTGTCTTTTTGCTGGCGACATCTTCAAGATGTATCAGAAATACTGTGAGAGTAAGGGATGGAAGGTGATCATTACATCTGTATCAGAAGGTGCAGTAGGTGGTTTTAAGGAAATAGACCTTGCCATCAGTGGTGAACAGGTCTATGGTACGCTGAAATATGAAAGTGGTGTCCATCGTGTTCAGCGTGTACCTGCTACGGAGACACAGGGGCGTATGCACACCAGTGCTGCTACCGTCGCCGTACTGCCAGAGGCTGATGCCTTTGAGGTACACATCAACGAGGGTGACATAAAATGGGACACATTCCGTTCTTCAGGTGCTGGTGGACAGAATGTAAACAAGGTGGAATCAGGAGTCCGCCTGCGCTATCCTTGGAAAAACCCAAACACAGGACAAGTGGAAGAAATACTCATTGAATGTACTGAGACACGCGACCAACCAAAGAACAAGGAAAGAGCATTGAGCCGTCTGAGGACATTCATCTACGACCGTGAACACCAGAAATATATCAATGACATTGCATCACGTCGCAAGACTCTTGTCTCTACTGGCGACAGAAGTGCAAAAATCAGAACATACAACTATCCGCAGGGACGCATCACCGACCATCGCATTGGCTACACTATCCACGACCTTGCAGGATTTATGAATGGAAACATACAAGACTGCATAGATGCTCTCACGGTGGCTGAGAACGCTGAAAGGTTGAAAGAATCAGAATTATAACAATATGGCAAAAGACAAGACGGCATTCGTATGCGAGAATTGTGGCTATGACTCTCCTAAATGGATTGGCAAATGCCCAGGTTGCGGCCAGTGGAACACCTTCAAAGAAATTAAGATTGGAGGACAGAAAGGTTCCTCCTCTCATCGTACGTCTTCTATCAGCAATGGGATTCATCCTGTGCGTCTAAAGGAGATTGCCGACAAGGACGAGCCACGTATAGACACCAACGATGCAGAACTGAACCGTGTGCTCGGAGGTGGACTTGTTCCTGGTAGCATCATCCTTCTTGGCGGTGAGCCAGGCATAGGAAAGAGTACTCTATCGTTGCAAACAGCATTGAAGATAGAGAATGAAAAGATTCTCTATGTCAGTGGCGAAGAGAGTGAGCACCAATTGAAGATGCGTGCCAACCGCTTGTCACAGTCTTCCAACGACAACTGTCTCATACTCTGCGAAACATCTCTGGAAAAGATAATATCTGCCATAGACGACGAACAACCACGACTGGTAATAATCGATTCCATACAGACAATATCTACGGAAGACGTGGAGAGCAGTCCCGGTAGCATTACACAAGTACGCGAATGTGCCTCTGCCCTACTCCGCATAGCAAAGAATACTGGCATACCAATAATACTCATCGGACATATCACAAAAGATGGTACTCTTGCAGGACCAAAGATTCTAGAACACATTGTCGATACCGTCATACAGTTTGAGGGCGACAACCATTATGCCTACCGCATACTGCGTGCCATCAAAAACCGTTTTGGAAGTACATCGGAACTGGGCATCTACGAAATGATGCAAGACGGACTGCGTGAGGTTACAAACCCATCAGAGTTGCTTCTCAACACAGAACACAACGGTCTCAGTGGCATTGCCATCTCTTCAGCCATAGAGGGGGTACGTCCGTTCATGCTTGAGACACAAGCACTTGTTTCCACCGCTGCCTATGGCACACCGCAACGATCAGCAACAGGCTTCGACCAGAGAAGACTCAACATGCTTTTGGCAGTGTTAGAAAAACGCGTAGGGTTCAAACTCATACAGAAAGATGTATTCATAAACATAGCAGGAGGTCTGCGTGTCAGTGATATGGCCATGGACCTAAGCATCATAGCAGCCGTGCTTTCAAGTAATATTGATACTGCCATAGAACAAGGATGGTGCATGGCTGGAGAAGTAGGACTTAGTGGTGAGGTGCGACCTGTCAGTCGCATTGAACAGAGGATAGGCGAAGCCGAGAAACTTGGATTTACGCATTTCATTCTTCCAAAAGCAAATATGCAGAGACTTGAGCAGAAGAAATATAACATTCATCTACATCCAGTCTCAAAAGTAGAAGAAGCCCTCCGAGAACTTTTTGGATAAGACATTTAAACTTTTAAACTCTTAAACATTTAAACTCTTAAACTAAAAAAATTTTCTATCTTTGCAAAAAATTCGATAAAACGCACAAATATGAAAAAGTTATTATTTTCACTATTGCTACTCTTTTCTCTATGTATTCAGGCACAAAACACATGGGAGATGCCGAAAGAACCAGACCCAAAGGCTGCACTCGATGAAAAATATGCTGTCGGAGCCGTCCCTATGAAAGACGGTCTTGTATGTTTCAGTAAGACCATAAAGGCACAAGGCAAAACGATGAAACAGATATACGACATCATACATGGTTATCTTCAGGAGATGACAGAAGAACCTAATCAGTTGAAGAGAGAGATTGGCTACACCAATGAGACAGAACCAATAAGCCGCATCGCATACGAAGACATTAACTCTGGTGTCATCGCTGCCAACATTGATGAATGGCTCGTCTTCAAGCGCAATGCTATCACACTCGACCGTACGGAGATGAAATATATCATCATAGCAAACTGCAAAGATGGTAGCGTAGAGATAAACATCACACGCATACACTACAGTTATGAGAAAGACCGTCCTGGTGGTTTTGAGGAACATGCAGAGAAGATTATCACCGACGAGAATGGACTCAACAGGAGCAAAACAAAGTTGGCTCCTACTTACGGAAAATTCCGCAGAAAGACCATCGATCGCATAAACTACATCTTTAACACCTTAGAAGAAAGACTCAAATAATCAACATCTTATGACCCCCGACAAGACATTCCATTTACGGCAAATTCTAAACATCACATTCATGGTGTTGGCACTCGTCGGCATCATCGTATGGTTTGCCGTCAGCGACTTCTGGGGCAAAGCCATCGTACTTCTCGCCATTGTCGTGAAGATGGCTGAAACCTGTTTCCGTCTTATTAAACGAAAGGAAGAGTGAAACATTCCGCATTACGTCTCATCATCTGTTGTCTGTCAACAGCACTATCCATCACAGCGTCAGCACAAGTAGGCGCATACACCGAAAATATGCCTGTTGACGAATATGGTAACCTCATTGATAACAATGTCTTCGGCAATGATTCAACAAAGCATCACAATGAGGAGATTCCCCTCGGCATGCATGTATGGAAGGTCAACAGATTTGGCGATGTAATTCCCACAACACCAGATACTCTGCCACACACATATCGCAACACCATCTTCACAGAAGGATACAGAGGCGATTACAACACTCTCGGCAACAGTGGTTCACCACGCATAAACCGCATCTTCGCTGACAGGAGGACAAACGGAGATTTCATCTTCATTCATCCTTACGACTTCTTCGTGCAGTCGCCAACGGAGTTCCATTTTACAAACACTTTCTCCCCTATCACAAACCTCAGTTACAATTCTTGTGGTAACAAGCAGGACGGTGAAGACAACTTGAAGGCTCTCTTTGCCATCAACGTAAACAAACGCTTGGGAGGTGGCTTTAAGTTTGAATATCTCTACGACAGAGGCTACTATGCCAACCAGAGCACGTCGCATTTCCAGTTCTCACCTTGGCTATCATACCTCGGCGACCGTTACGAGATGCACTTTCTATTCAGCACTAACAATCAGAAGGTGTCTGAAAATGGTGGCATCCTTGATGACAACTATATCACACATCCCGAAAACTATAGCAGTTTCAATGAGAACGAAATTCCTGTAGCATTATCACAAAACTGGAACAGAAATAAAAACCAGCACATCTTCTTCACACACAGATATAAGGTAGGATTCCGCAAGAAGGTACCTATGACGGAAGAAGAGATAAAGATGCGCAAGTTTGCTATCGCATCAAAGAAAGAACATGAACGTCAGGAACGCGAGGAACAATTGCGCAAGGAAGGCATCAACACAGATGTACCTATCATAGAGGCACGTCCTGACGATGCCAAGATAATGGGCAATCTGCCAGAAGAAGGAAACAAGGATAATGACCGCATAAAGGTCGATGACTCGAATATAGACAGTTTGAAAAACATTACCACAGTAGGCGAAGACACAACATGGATGAAAGACATCTTCGTTCCTGTCACCAGTTTTATTCACACCCTCGATTGGAACTTCTATGACCGCATCTATCAGGCATACGCCTCACCGCGCGACTACTATCTAAACCCACCGAGATATCGTGCTGAGACAGATTCCATCTTCGACAGCACACAGCACTACAATGTTAAAAACACATTTGCCATAGCACTTCTCGAAGGATTCAACAAGTATGCTAAGGCTGGTTTGAAAATCTTTGCCTCACACGAATTGCGTCATTTTGCACTGCCTGACGAAACTGCTCATCAGCATTCGTACAATGAAAACAGTCTCAACATCGGAGCACAGATAAGCAAGACTCAGGGACGCACACTACATTTCGACATCATCGGTGACCTCGCCATCGCTGGCGACTATGCTGGAGAATTCTCTGTCATGGGACAAGGAGACCTCAATTTCCGTCTATGGAACGACTCCGTACAATTCGTAGCACGTGCTAGCGTAGAAAATCGTCTGCCGTCATTCTATTACAGACGCTACTACAGCAAGTTTTTCGCTTGGGAGAATAGTCTCGACAAGGAAATGCACACAAAGATTGAAGGAGAATTTGGTATAAACCGTACACGCACACGACTGCGTGTTGCCGTTGACAATATCACCAACTACACTTATCTCGCACAGTCATACATGCGTAGCACAGACGGACAGAAGGCTACAAACGTATGGGTGGAACAGGCAAGCAACAACATCAGCGTCTTTACACTCCAACTATTACAGGATTTCCGTCTTGGCATCCTTAACTGGGAAAATGCCCTCACCCTGCAGAAGTCAACAGACGACGATGCACTGCCGTTGCCAACATTCAACGCATATAGCAACCTATACATAAACTTCAACATTCGCAAAGTACTTGATATTAACTTCGGGTTCGATGTTCGGTATTTCACCGAATACTATGCGCCTGACTATTCACCAGCACTCGGTTCTTTTACCACTCAGAATGGTGACAATAGAGTGAAGACAGGCAACTATCCATGGATAAACGTTTATGCTGACTTCTTTCTCAAGCATGCACGATTCTTCGTCATGTATTCTCATGTGAACAAAGGAATGTTCAACAAGAACTATTTCCTCACCCCTCACTACCCTACCAATAGTGCCGTTCTACGTTTTGGAGTCTCATGGAACTTCTTTAACTGACGATACCATGCACTCAGAGAACAACAAGATTCCGTCTCTCGATCTCATGGAGTACGTTGAACAAAACATACTTCCACGCTACACAGCCTTCGATAAAGGTCACGGACTCTCTCACGTCATCACCGTCATCAAAAACAGCATAGCACTTGCAAATAGAATTGGCATCGATGTCAATATGTGTTACGTCATTGCTGCCTATCACGATCTCGGGCTCAGTGGACCGCGTGCAGTCCACCATATCACAAGTGGCAAAATACTTCTTGCAGACGCACAACTAAAACGATGGTTCACACCGCAGCAACTCATCATCATGAAAGAAGCTGTTGAGGACCACCGTGCATCAGCATCCCGTATGCCTCGCAGCATGTATGGCAGAGTCGTAGCCGAAGCTGATCGTGATTTATCATCAGACACCGTCGTACGGCGAGCTATACAATTCAGCATAAGCAAATACCCCAACTACACACAGGAACAGCACTGGCAACGTGTCAGCGACCATCTCGAAAACAAATACTCCATCAACGGATACATACATCTTTGGATACAAAACTCTCCTAACGAAGAAAACCTAAGGATGCTTCGTACACTCATCAAAGACAAAAAAGCACTACGAACACTCTTCAATAGACTATATCAAGAAGAGAGTAGCATATAAAAATCAAAAAAAATACATTTTTTTTGTTTATGTTTTCAGTTTGTTGTACCTTTGAATCTTTGTAAAGCTAACATTTACTTTATGACAAAGAAAGTTAGAATAAAAGACATTGCAGAAAGGGCTGGTGTGAGCGTTGGAACGGTAGATCGTGTGCTACACAAACGTCCTAATGTATCTCCAGTAGCTCGGAAGAAAATAGAGGCGGCTCTGAAAGAAATGAATTATCAGCCTAACGTGTATGCGAGTGCACTCGCATCGAATAGGAGTTATAAGTTTGTGATGATTCTTCCAAAGCATGTGAAGACAGCTTACTGGGAAGAGATTGAAGAAGGAGGGCAAAAGGCAACCTCGAACCATCGCGACTTTAACATAGAACTGATGATAGTGTATTTCAACCGTTTTGATTCCAAGTCGTTCACAAAGGCTGCAAACGAAGCCATGACACAAAATCCTGACGGCATAATTCTCGTGCCTCATGATTTGACAAATACCAGAAGGTTCACTGACAAACTACACAGTGAGAATATCCCTTTCGTAATGTTGGACTCTTTTATGCCCGACCTAAAGCCATTGGCATTCTTCGGACAGGATTCGTTCAACAGCGGTTTCTTTGCAGGGAAGATGCTGATGATGATGGCTGGGCAAAAGACAAAGAAGGTATTGATGATGCGTCCGCTGGTGAATGGAAAAGCTCCAAGCAAACAGCAAGCCAATCGTGAAGAGGGTTTTCGCCATTATATGATTGACCATTTCCCTGATGTAGAAATCATCAACCTCGACTTAAAAGAGGATACACAGAAATATGCTACGGAGACATTCTCAAAGTTTCTTAATGACAATCCTGATATCAAGACATGCATAACATTTTCGTCTGGGGCTTACGTGATGGGAGAATATCTGTCAGAAACGAATAAACGTAACATTCAGGTAATGGGCTATGACATGACACCACGTAATGAGAAATGTCTCAAGGACGGAAGTATCGATTTCCTCATTGCTCAGCATGGCTTTAGACAAGGCTATTATTGCGTGAAGGTGCTATTTGATGCGGTGGTACTGCAGAAAAGTGTGAAACCGATAAACTATATGCCTATAGAACTTATCTGCAAGGAAAATGCAGAGTTCTACCAGAGATATGAATTGTAAGAAAAAAAATGACATGAAATCTTGGATAAAAATAAACGTAGCCGATAACGTCATTGTTTGTCTGACGGACTTACAGAAGGGCGAGGTGATAAATGTTGACGGACAACAGTTTGAAGTCTTGCAAGATACTCCGCGAGGACATAAGATTGCTATCTGTAATCTAAAAAAGGGTGAAAACGTAATAAAATACGGTTATCCTATAGGTCACCTTACAGAGGATGTCATGGCTGGACAGTGGTTGAACGAGAATAACATTCATACAAACCTTGAAGGACTGCTGGACTATGAGTATAAGCCAGTGGATGAAAACCCTAACCTTAACCCTAACCTTAACAAAACATTAACATTCAAAGGGTACAGGAGGAAGAATGGTGACGTGGGCATCCGCAACGACATTTGGGTTATCCCGACCGTTGGTTGCGTAAATGGTATCTGCTACAAGATAACGGAATTGTTTAACGGACAGCACAAAGGTAATGTGCAGGCTATCGCCTATGGCCACAACTACGGTTGTAGTCAGTTGTCTGACGACCATGAGAATACAAAGAAAATTCTCCGCGACATGGTGTTGCACCCTAATGCTGGTGCTGTGCTGGTTGTTGGTTTAGGATGTGAAAACAATCAGCCTGACGTATTCCGCGAGTCTCTCGGCGACTATGATAAGGAACGAATCAGATTCATGGTATGCCAAGAGGTAGAAGGCAACGAGGTGGAATATGGACTGAAAATAATGCACGAACTGGAAGATATTGTAAACAAGGACTGTCGTGAGGACATAGAACTGTCGCACCTGCGCGTAGGACTGAAATGCGGTGGCAGCGATGGTTTGAGTGGAATCACCGCTAACCCTCTTGTTGGTGAGTTCTCAGACTACCTCGTAGCTCAGGGTGGCACGTCAATACTGACAGAAGTACCAGAAATGTTCGGTGCTGAGACGATACTGATGAACAGATGCAAGACTGAGGGTCTGTTCAACAAGACTGTTAAGATGATAAATGACTTCAAGCAGTATTATCTGAGTCATGGTGAGCCTGTTGGCGAAAATCCTTCTCCGGGAAACAAGAAGGGAGGAATCTCCACTCTTGAGGACAAGGCTTTAGGTTGTACGCAGAAGTGTGGTAAGGCTTTGGTTAGCGGAGTTCTGGAATATGGTGAGAGGTTAAAAACAAATGGTCTTAACCTGCTGTCAGCACCAGGCAACGACCTTGTGGCTGCAACGGCATTAGCAGCATCTGGATGTCACATCGTGCTGTTTACAACGGGCAGAGGCACACCTTTCGGCACCTTCGTACCGACGATGAAGATAAGCACAAACTCTGTCATCTTCAACAACAAACCCGATTGGATAGACTTCAACGCTGGTCAGTTGGTGGATGGACGTGAGATGGACGATGTTGTCAAAGATCTCACGGAGAAGATAATAAGCATCGCGAGTGGCGAGCAAACAAAAAATGAAGAAAACGGATATCATGAGATATCCATATTCAAAAATGGTGTAACACTATAACATAGTGGATATAATAGGAAGAAACATCTTGCGTCTGATTAGATGTGGCGCATTCAATATCATGGACGATTTGGAGTTGATGAACAATTTCAAATGGATAAAACTTATACACCTGTCTGAGTCTAAGGGCTGTCCGGGTATCGTCTATGATGGTATGATAAAATATTACGATGCCAAACATCTCTCTCTTGATGAAAAGGTGAAAGCGGAATGGCAGAAGGTGATAGAGAAGACAGAGAAAAGGATTTCGGAGATGAGCAATTGTATTGCTGACATGTCGGTCATACTATCTGAACAAAACCACTTCTACCCTATCTTGATACAAGGTGTGTATCTGTCCATGCTCTACCTGAACCCTCTGCACTATTACAGCGAGAAGGTACAATGGTGGACTCCACTGAAGGAGAATGCTGACAAGATGGATGAATGGGCAGAGAAACAAGATAAAGTGGTGTCCGATGCCAATCCTAACCGTCTCTTATACTATTACAGAAATGTACTTGTAGAGAACAGTCATGACGTGGTAGAATTTCGCAGCAACAAACTGACAAAAACTTTCAATGAGATAATAAAAAGGGAGATAAGTCATCTGAAGCCATCTATCATGCACATCAATGCGACAAAAGTGGAGATACTACCAGCGACTGCAATGATAATGATGCTGATAATGAACAACATAAAGCATTTTATGTACGATGAAGTTAGCATACAACAACTCCTCGACATCGGCATGTTGCTGAGAAAACACGGCGACAAGGTGGATTATGTGAAACTCGAAGGTTGGCTGGAAGAACTGAACATGCAGGAGATGGCTAACATCATCGGTGGTATGCTCATCACGATGTTCGACTTCACACAGGATGAGATTCCGTTCATGAAGAAATATGATGCAATACAGTGCAAGAATGCTGCTATTCAAATCTTCAATACGAACAAGAAAAACTACAATGAATTTGACATCAAAGATAGAATGGAGAAAAGTGTCAAGAATTTCGTTGGTTCAACTTCAAAGATAAAATATCATCCGCACGAGATTCTGGGCGGATACCTACAACAGATAAAGAAAATGTTTTCAGAAATAGAAGAATAAAAATTTTATATTATGGCTATAATCAAATGTCCTGAATGCAGACGTGAGGTGAGCAGCAAGGCTCCTGTCTGCCCTTATTGTGGTGTTATAATAAACAAAGAAGTTTATCACAGCAAAAACGTACTGCCAGAAGAAGAATTGTTCACGGAAGAAGAAGAGGATGATGAGGAGGAACAGACTCCTACTCCTGCACAGAAGAAAAACACGAAACCTCAGAATCCAAAAAACTATAAATGGCTATTCATCATCATCGCTATCCTTGCCATCGCTGTTTGTGCTACGGTAGGATATTACATGTATATGAAGAATCAACAGGAGGAAGCAAAGTTGGAACAGATTTTAGCAAGCGAAGACCCTGACGAGATGCAAAACTATCTTGACTTGCATCCAGACATGCCAGCAACACAGAGAAAGGTGATAGAGGGAAAGATAAGTCGTGCCCTACAGATAAAGGAAGAATGGATTAATGCCTGCGACACTGAGTCAGTGATTGCTCTCAAGTCTTTCCTTAGGAAGCATCCAACAAACATTCATGCTGAAGAGGCAAGGATAAAAATAGACTCTTTGGACTTCATCACTGCAAAACGTAGTAACAGCATAGAAGCATACCAGACTTATATGGACCAACATCGTGACGGTGACTATTACGACATTGCTTCCGACATGGTGAGCCGACTGGAAAAGTCTTCTGTCACAGATGATGAGATAAGATACATACATCAAGCTTTCAAAAATTATTTTGATAATCTCAAAACGGATAATGACGCTAATAGTGAGTTTGATGATGTGATATCAGTGAAATACAGCATCAACAACGACTACAAGGTGACGAAAGTACCAGAACTCGATGGCAACAACACCTACAAGGCAACCTTTACCGTTAACAAGCAGGTAAATCGTTCCAGTGATGCTATGGCTCCTGTGAAGACATACAAGGTGCAAGGCACTATCAACTCCAACGGGAATGTTGAAAACGTTAATATGGAAGAAATAATCTGACGGCATGCGCAATCTGACGTTGCTGACATTGGTTTGCCTTGCTTGCATCAGCAACATGCTATCCTGCACCGATGACTCTGAGCCTATAGTACCAGCAGAGAAGACTGTCATATTCTATATGATGTCTGATGGCTTGGATTCTCACATACAAAACAATATAAAAGATATCACAGAGGGTTCAAAGAGCATTGGCGAGAACAACAACATTCTGGTATTTGCCGACTTCTGGCATAAAAATTCATATATCTTCAAGATAACGCGGGGAAAGGTTGATACAGTAAAGAGATATGATGAAAATCTCTGCAATGCAGACCCTAATGTTATGAGAAATGTGCTAGAATGGTGCGTGAGCAACTATCATGCCAACAGTTACGCTATCAGCATAGGCTCTCATGGTAGTGCTTGGTTGATAGAGAATGACACCATACCTTTTAGATATTCCCCAAAGAATGCTGTCGGCAGGAACTATGACAACGACAAGTTCATAAATATTCCTACGTTAGCAAAGGTGTTCAGTTATATTCCGCATCTTGATTTCATACTCTTCGACTGTTGCAACATGCAGAGCATTGAGTTGGCATACGAACTGCGCAAATGTGCTGACTACATAATTGGCGTGCCATCTGAACTTCCTAGTCATGGAGCTTATTTTCTGACATTACTACCAGAGATGTTCAAGTCGGCAAAGGCTGTGACAGACGAGTATTTCCGCAGTTATGCCACACTGGCAACAGACTCACTGCCTATCTCCATGGTTAAGGCTGACGAACTGGAAAACCTTGCTGCTGCAACTAAGGCAGTCATAGGATACATAATGCCAGAAAATCCTTCACGTATCAACATGGAGAATACCATATACTATGCGAATCTCGAGGAACCTAACTTACCATTCTTGTACGACATGAACAATGTCATGCTCAACCACCTGCCTAAAGATGTTTATGATGAATGGCATAAAGCCTTTGACAAGGCAGTTCCTGTACGTCATGGATGTACAAAATGGAAAAGTGACATGCTGTCATCATACGACTTCAACTCGTTCACTGTAAACAAGAATACATTTGGCGGAATATCAATGTATGTTCCGCATGAAGATTTTATATCAACAAGTTATAATAAAGATTTTAGAATTCTGAGTTGGTCATCAGTTTTTCCATCTCCTTGAACTGGACATCCATATTCAAGTTATAGTAGATACGATAAAGCAATGGTGCCCAACGTCTTCTCTCCTGAGGAGCAAGATTACGATATTTTTCCATATACCCCAATGCACGTTGGTATAGTTCATTCTTTATCTTCTTGTCCTTACTGGAACTATAGCGGTCTATTTTACGAAGACAGGAAAGCCCTGCAGTAAAATAAGGTCGTGGCATATCTGGATGAGCATGTATAAGTGTGTCTGATATCTCTATTGCATTATCATAATTACCATCTTTCAAGTCCTGCATGCTCTTGGCATAAAGAAAAAATGGCGACTTCGGGAACTCTATCAAACCATACGATAGCACCTGACGCTGATGTTCTTCGTCATGCATACGACGATAAGCATCGAACATACAAGCCAACACTTGTTCGCGTTTGTTCCACTTCAATGCCAATTCAGAATGTTTTACTATCCCACTGGCATTACGCATTTCGTTGCATGCTATCAACGCCCAATAAGCGGCTTGACACATAAGTGTATCGGTGTGTAGATAGTCTTTCGATGCAAACAACGATATTTTAGCGCAGTTAAGATAGCGTTCAAAATATTTCAAAGCCACACGGTACTCTTCTCTATTGATAAAATACGTTCCAGCGAAAAATATATTCTTCCTATATCCGTCAAGGAATTTGGCATGTTTTGACCTATATCGTGAATCAATGCTATCCAGCTCCTCTGCTATTGCAAAGATTTTATCCAAAGAAGAAAACATTGCCACAGTATCGTAACTCTGTTTGAGATACGCTTTTTCATTATAGGCATCGTATATTTTTTTCTGCGATGCAATCTGTAGAAGAAGGGAGTCACTTTTCGTGACTTCCTTCTTTTTTGCCTCTGTCACCTGAGATACAAGTAACAGAGAAAGTACAACTATGAGAAATCTTTTCAATTAGTCTTGTATATTATACGTAGCCTTTATCTCAGCAGCCTTTTCTTTTTCTCCCATACCGGAATAGATGCTGTAGAGAAGATATGCAAACTTGCCTGTTTCTTGATTAGGGTCGAGGGCGCGTACCTTTTCAAAGTTCTCTGCTGCATGAGACAGATATTCTTTGTATTTGTCTGCATTAGCACCAGTCAACTGGCCTTTCGTTGCATGAGTCTCAGCAAATTCAGAAGCAATGTTTCTGTAGCATACAGCGATATTGTAGAATAGTGCCACGTTCTTGTCATCTTTTGCTGCCACCTTATTATAGTTTTCAACTGCCTCTTGATATTTGCCAGCATTCATTGCCATGTCACCTTTGTATATATTAGGAAGAACAGACTCTGGATTCTTTGCAGCAAACTCGTCAAGATGTTTCAGCAATGCAGCTTCATCTTTCTTCTCCTGCAGAGTGTACATAACAGTATTGAAGAACATCTGGTCTTTAGTCTTGTCGTAAGCATCCTGTGCTTTCTTTGCCATAAGGTCGAGCAGAGCCACATCCTTTGTTGCCTTATACTGCTTGTCCAGCATGGCAACATCCAACTGCATGGCATCCTTTGCCTTCTCAGGATCTGTCTTTGCCAACTCAACATACTTGTTCAGAGTCTCTGCGTCATCAGTATTGTAAGCAGCAAGAACAACGAAATAAGCACATTGAGTAAGATACTGATCTGGTTCTGCAGCCTTCTCTGCAAACAAATCAGAACTCTTTGAATCCAAATATACACTCCATGCCTTCTTTGCCATGTCGAAGTTCCTTTCGTTGAAATAAGTAAGACCGGCATTTACAAGATTTGGACGCATATTGTAATACTTTGTACAGTTTGCCTTGCGGAACTTAGGTTTTACCTTGCCCTTTGCATCCGGCTGAGCATCGTACTTATCACATTCCAGAAGGTTCTTGTAACATTCATAGATACTGGAGTTCATCTTCTCCGCATCGACAGGCTTTGCTTCCCTACCCATCTTTGCAAGAGTCTGGTTTTCCAGTTCCACAGTTGCTATCTTGGCATAGATATCGCCGTAAGCCTGTGCCAGAGCATTGTAAGCAGCAGCCCTGTCTTTGTCTGTGACAGAAGCGTCATTAACTGCACCTTTCACCATTTCAGCAGCCTTGTCTGCATCCTTACCTGCTAGAGACATTGCCTCCTTCAAGGTTGCCACCTGTGCGAATGCACCGCATGATACCATCATTGCAAGTGCGATTGTCATTAGTTTTTTCATTTCGATTTATTTTAAGTTAAGGTTTACACTCCTAATGAGTTTTCTTTTTCTTCAAGGTCTTTTTTATTCTCTTCAGCGATAGTAGCCTCCAGTTCTGAACTCATCACTGTACAAACGCTTGCTATTGAGTCGTTCTTCTTCTCGAGGTTTATCAGTCGAACACCTTGTGTAGCACGTCCCATGACGCGGGCATCGGTAACAGCCATACGAATCACAACACCACTCTTGTTGATAATCATCAGGTCTTCCTGTTCTGTCACTGTCTTCAGAGCAACAACCTTACCAGTCTTTTCCGTGATGTTGAGAGTCTTAACACCCTTGACACCACGCGATGTAGTACGGTAAGAATCTATGTCGCTGCGTTTTCCGTAACCATTCTCGCTGACTACCATCACCGTTTCTGTTTCCTTGTTGTTGATGACGCTCATTCCTACCACCTCGTCGTCGCCTTCATCAAGACGGATTCCGCGTACACCAGTAGAGACACGTCCCATAGGTCTTACCTGCGACTCGTTGAAGTGAACGGCACGACCGTTGCGGTTGGCGATGACAATTTCATTCTCACCATTAGTAAGACGTACATCCACTACTCTATCGCCTTCAAGAATGTTGATTGCACGCACACCGTTTGCACGAGGACGTGAATATGCTTCCAGACAAGTCTTCTTTATCGTTCCGTTCTTTGTACAGAACACAACATAGTGATTGTTCAGGAATTCTTCTGTAGCATTCTTCCTTATCGGCAGTATGGCATTCACCTTGTCATCAGGTTCTATCATCAGCAAGTTCTGGATAGCACGTCCTTTTGATGCTTTTGCGCCTTCCGGAATCTCGTAACACTTCATCCAGTAGCAACGTCCTTTCTGTGTAAAGAACAGCAACAACTGATGCATACGGGCAAAGTGTATGTCTTCTGTGAAGTCTTGGTCGCGTGTCACAGCACCCTTGCTGCCCACACCACCACGAGCCTGCTCGCGGAACTCTGCCAACGGAGTACGTTTGATATAACCTAGATGGCTCATTGTGATAACGACTGGATCATCAGGGTAGAAGTCTTCTGCATTGAATTCTTCTGAAGACAGACGCACCTCAGTCTTTCTCTCGTCACCATATTTCTCCTTAACCTCCAGCAGTTCGTCTTTCATCACCTTCTTGCACAACTCGTCATCAGAAAGTATCTGCTTGAAGTATTCTATCCTCTTCATGATGTCGTCAAACTCTGCGTGCAACTTATCCTGCATCAGACCTGTCAACTGTGACAGACGCATATCGACGATGGCTTTTGCCTGAACCTCATCGAACATGAAGCGTTGCATCAGACGTTCCTGAGCCTCCTGAGGACTCTTTGACATCTTTATTATCTTAACAACCTCGTCAATGTTGTCACTTGCCACGATGAGAGCTTCAAGGATATGAGCACGCTCCTCAGCTTTCTTCAGGTCGAACTTTGTCCTGCGGATAGTAACCTCGTGACGGTGTTCAACGAAACATCCTATGCACTCTTTCAGAGACAGCAACTTTGGTCTGCCCTTGACAAGAGCGATATTGTTTACAGAGAAACTGCTCTGCAAGGCTGTCATCTTGAACAGTTTGTTCAGCACCACCCTTGCGTTAGCATCTTTCTTCACATCAATGACGATACGCATACCATGGCGGTCAGTCTCATCATTGACATTGCTGATGCCGTCGAGTTTCTTATCGTTCACCAACTGTGCTATGTACTCTATGAGCAAAGCTTTGTTTACACCGAAAGGAATCTCTGAAACGATAATCTTGTCGTGATTTTCCTCACTTTCTATCTCAGCCTTTGCACGAATCATGATACGTCCGCGGCCAGTCTCGTAAGCCTCCTTCACACCCTGAATACCAGTGATAATGGCA
This sequence comes from Candidatus Equicola stercoris, assembly GCA_018065415.1. Taxonomy (GTDB): domain Bacteria; phylum Bacteroidota; class Bacteroidia; order Bacteroidales; family Bacteroidaceae; genus Prevotella. The sequence continues at coordinate 788 of JAGHTI010000009.1, read as the reverse complement.
CCTGTCGGGAAGTCAGGAGCTTTTATGTACTGCATCAAACCTTCTGTGTCAATATCCGGATTGTCGATATAAGCCACACAACCGTCTATGACCTCAGCAAGATTATGAGTAGGAATGTTCGTTGCCATACCCACAGCGATACCCGTACCACCGTTCACCAGCAGATTAGGAATCTTCGTAGGCATCACAGACGGTTCCTGAAGAGTGTCATCAAAGTTATTCGACATATCCACAGTATCCTTCTCAAGGTCGTCCATCATGTGTTCACCAATCTTCGACAGACGGCACTCCGTATAACGCATTGCTGCAGGAGAGTCACCGTCAACAGAACCGAAGTTACCCTGTCCGTCAACGAGTTGGTAACGCATATTCCAGTCCTGTCCCATGCGCACCAGAGCACCATAAACAGAACTGTCACCATGAGGGTGATACTTACCCAGCACCTCACCTACCACGCGGGCAGACTTCTTATAAGGACTGTTGCTGGTGTTACCCAATCCCATCATACCGTACAGGATACGTCTCTGCACAGGTTTGAAACCATCTCTCACATCCGGCAAGGCACGGGCAACGATAACCGACATTGAATAGTCAATGTAACTTGACTTCATCTCCTCTTCAATGTTGATTTTTATTATCCTGTCTTGATCTAGATTCATATTTTCCGTATTATCCATAAATTATATATTTGTTGTTAATTTGTTCAAAGTTTAGAGTTTAGAGTTTTTTGTCTCTCGCAGAGAAAATTCCGCTTGCTTTGCAAGTATTGTCTATAATAATAAATCATC
>JAGHTI010000024.1 GCA_018065415.1 Candidatus Equicola stercoris | reverse complement strand
CCTCGTGATAAGTATTTTACAGCAGAAAAGCATGTGAAACGCAATCCTCTCATTGCCGATTCTATAGGCGGAATGCCTTACGAGTATATAAAACATGGTCCATTGCTATACGCATTGCCATTGAAAGATGTCAGTGAGAATGAAGTTGTGAAGGGACAGAAATATAACTATGCGTTGAATGTTGCCGACCTTGATAAAGACATCAAAGTGAGCAGACATGCAATGCCAACCGTATGGAAATGGGATATGCAACATTCGCCAGTGACGATGACCGTCCGCGCACGTGAGTTTGACTGGCATCCAACTCAAGCCTTGCCTATGCCTAAAGAAAAGGTTGTTGGAGATAAGGATGCACAGATTGAACTGATTCCTTATTGCCTTACTAAGTTCCGTGTGTCAATGTTCCCTGTAGCGAAACGTTAGAAACCTAGAAACCTAAAAAGATAGAACCGTAAAACCTCAAAACCGTAAAACTTTTGATTATGTTGAACGATAATGACAAAAAACAATTACAGGCAAAGGGCATAAGTGAATGCCAGATTATGAGTCAGTTAGAAGACTTCAAAAACGGATTTCCATATCTGAAACTACAGGCAGCTGCCAGCATTGAGAATGGCGGTATAATAAAGCCGACAGAAAATGAGAAAAACGCATACACAGACGAGTGGGAGGACTATAAGGCAAAAGGTCACAAGATTGTGAAGTTTGTGCCTGCATCAGGTGCTGCTTCACGTATGTTCAAGAATATGTTTGCATTTAAGGATGCAGATTATGATGTGCCAACAACTGATTTTGAAAGACAGTTCTTTGATAATGTCAGGAAGTTTGCTTTCTTCGATGCTCTTAATGCTGTAGGCAGTGTAGATGAGTTGACGAAAAATGGAAACTATAAGCAAGTCGTTGCCAATATGCTTGATGCAGACGGCTTGAACTACGGAAAACTTCCAAAAGGTATGCTTTTGTTCCATCATTATGACGATGGTGCGAGAACTCCTATGGAGGAACATCTTGTGGAAGGTGCATTGTATGCGCAGAGCGATGCGACAGTACATATTCATTTCACCGTCAGTGCAGAACATCTGGATTTCTTCAAACATAAAGTAGATGAGCGGATGAGATATTTTGCAGATAAATTCGGTGTGAAATATGATATTACTTTCTCTGTCCAGAAACCGAGTACAGATACTGTTGCTGCAACTCTTGACAATGAACTGTTCCGTGATGACAATGGGCAGTTAGTGTTCCGCCCAGGTGGACATGGAGCGTTGATAGAAAACCTTAACGATATTGATGCAGACATTATCTTCATCAAAAATATTGATAATGTTGTTCCTGATCGTCTGAAAGATCAAACGGTGACATACAAGAATCTGCTTGCTGGTGTCCTTGTACATCTGCAGAAGAAGGTATTTGAATACATGAAGGCATTGGACAATGGTGCAGATGCTGAAAAACTGCATGAGATAGCCGATTTCTTGGAACACGACCTGTGCTGTAAACATATCCCTACGGAGTGTGATGCAGAATATCTACGCAAGAAACTCAATCGCCCTATCCGTGTTTGTGGAATGGTGAAAAATGTGGGCGAGCCTGGAGGTGGTCCATTCCTTGTTTATAACAATGATGGTACAGTGTCACCGCAGATATTGGAAAGTTCTCAGATAGATAAGG
>JAGHTI010000106.1 GCA_018065415.1 Candidatus Equicola stercoris | reverse complement strand
CTTGCTTCTGCAGGTAGCAAGGATATAGTTGATATTGACTTCTCATTCGTGTCCAAAGGTGTTACAATTGCACATAACTTCACATCCATTCCTTTCCAGCGCAACTATCGTACGAACATACTTGGCGAATTCATGAGCGCAAATGCAAAATGGAATGTAGAAGTTAATCCTATGTGGGATTCAGAGGATGATGGTAGCAAGGATATTAATATTGACTATACAGAAGTTAATCAACCTTCCGAAGTTAAAGATGCAATCAAATCAAAGACCTTAGACGATACCAAGTCAGGTCAAGGGCTTTCTATTACAATCAATAACGAGGTTGGTAGCGGTCAAGTCAATGATGATATCATCATTCCGGACAATACTCCAAAGGAGAAAACACCTGAGATCATTCTTGATTTCAAGAAACTTTCTGCTAACGCTGAGATTGTCATTCGTGATGAAAATCATCCTAGAGATGCTCAAGAAGCAACATCCGGTGCAATTGAGTATCCCGGAGAAGTGATCGTTATTGTTCCTGAAGGAACGGCTGCACAGCAGGTGAAGATTCTCACCAACAAGTCAACAGTTACTGTTCGCGGCGAGTATGGAACCGTAATCGCTTCCTGCGCACCTCAGACAATAATTGTTGAAAAAGAGACTTCTATTGGTACTCTTGAGGTAATGAAAGGTAATGTTGAGATTTATGGAAGAGTAACATCTATTGTCAACAAGACCGCAGAATCTTTTGATTCCAAAGACATCGTATATGTATATCTTTTCCAAGGATCAACCTGGACAAATGTTGAGACTGAAAAGAATACAAAACTTGTCCCTCTCTATCCTGTTGCAAAGATTGGTGAAAAGTATTATTTCACAGTCAATGAAGCTTTGTCAGCTATAAAGAATGGTGAAGTGCTTACGCTCACATCTGATGTCACGCTTAGCGATAAACTTCTTATCAATGGTGGAAAGGACTTTACTCTTGACCTTGGTGGAAAAACTCTTACGGGTCGCGTGAATGTTGATGGTGCTAAACTTGTTGTCAAAAATGGTAAAATTGATGCTGGCTCATTTAATCAGGCTCTGAACGTTTATGGTTCGAAGAATCCTCAGTATAAAGATGGCATTTATACATATGTAAAGGTTGAAAGTGACGTCACCCTTGATGGCGCAACTTGCGGTCTTGGAATTATGAGTATTAATGGAGATACATACTATCCTCTTGTATATGGTGTTATAGTCGATTTCTACGGAAAGGCTGTCAATGTGCCTGTACAGGTAAGTGGAAACATCGGATTTGACAATTATACCGCTAACCTCGGTCAAATAGATCTTTCCGCAAATCTTCCAGATGGAATTACTGCTCCAAGTAAAGCAATGAGTCTCTATGGTCCTATTGTAAACATCTACGGCGAAATGAATAGTTCCTCTGCAGGGGAAGAGTGTCAAGCATTCATTCTCAGCGGTATGGCTCGTGTCAATGTATATGATGGTGCATATCTTGAGGGATCTGAAGGTTTTGCTATGAAGTCGGGTAACTTACACGTATATGGAGGAACTATCAAATCCAATGGTCCGAAGAAAGATCCAGTTCAAGCTGTAAGCAGTGGATCTGAGGCCTCTGGTGCTGCAATTTCAATCACTAGTTACTACACATCTGATTTATTCGAGGATAGGGCTAAGATACAAGTTATTATTGAAGGCGGAGAAATTCAAGCAGTCAACAATGCAGCTCTTCTTGTAACACATTCTTATGAGAATTCTAAGCCAGTTGCTCTTAAGCAAGGTGTTGATCTAGCAATTAGCGGAGGTAAGTTCACAAGTGGTTCAGGCATTCCTGTTATTTTCATTGATAATGCAGCCGAAGGCGACGCATTTGCAATGCCTTCAAAGTTCATCTCCGGTGGTCTTTATAACAAAGCTCCTGAAGACAGTTACATCGTTGACGGCAAGTCTGCTGTTAAGAATGCTCAAGGTTTCTATGAAATCAAAGGCGTGAATGTAACTCCTGTTGGCAAGGATGGTGTGGAATCAATCATCTCTTATGATGGCAGCAATGAGAAAATTGCTATCGTGTATGCATCTGAAACGACAGTCATTCCTCACGGCGTAACCGATTTGCAGTCTAATGAGGAATTGATGAATGCTCCTGGTAGAAATTATAGTAAGGATTGGCCATTCGTTCAGAACCAGACTGTGAAGAGCGCATGGATTCCTTCTACTATTCTTGTCAAAGAGAATGGAAAGCAAGATTTCAACGGAGCATTCCAGCATTGCGACAACCTTGAGAGTATTACACTTGAAGGAGGTAATGATATGATATATACGTCATTCCCTATGATTGCGTGGTGTAAATCTATTAAAACAGTCAAAGTTGACAGACTCCCAACAGATTTTAAATTCCAGTATGGTGTGAATGACAACTCTGCTGTAAATACACGCTTTATTTTTGATGATGGAGCTGGCATGCCTGGTGCAGTTATCAAGGTGTATCTTCCTAACGGGTGGAAAAATAGCGGTTATCAGTATAAGTTCGGCGCTCAGATGGATCGTGGTATCCCTACCATCGAAGTTTACGAAGCCGATACTGAAGGCAACTACCAATTGCTTGGCAAAACTGTCAATAACGTTTGGCAAGATCCAGAATTGTAAGATATAATTATCCCGGGCGGGCCTGACCGCCTTC
>JAGHTI010000039.1 GCA_018065415.1 Candidatus Equicola stercoris | reverse complement strand
ATCTCTGTCAAGCACCACCATCTTTGCGGTAGTGGAACCGATGTCAAATCCAATCCTCAATTTATTATAATTTCTTTTGTCGTTTGTCATTTTGTCATCGTTACAATACATGTGAGTACCTTTTATTGTACGAAAATATTTCTTGCAAAATTACAAAAATTTCCTGTAATTTAGTTCGTTTTTCCCAGTTATTAGCAATTATTTGCGGTTTTCATTGGCCAGACACACTTTTGCATCATTTTGCAGCGCAGATTAGGCAAAGGTTACTTGCTTAATGATTTCTTCAGCTCTTCCTTTCGCTCCTTCATGCACTTACGATAGTCCTTGATTGGCACCGGCATGACCTTTTGGTCTGAGAACATCAGGTCGATACCTTCCAGTTCCATCATAACCTCGGCATTGTCGCTGAAGTAGGCATGAACATAGCGGTTGATGTTCTGCTGCTTTCTCAGAACGGCATTGTCTCGAGCAATGAAAAGCAGAAGAATACAATCCTCAGACAATAGAACTTTATACCAAAGAGATATGTAAGTCCGATGTCAACAGCATCGTTTGTTCAAGCGTAGAACGCAAATACACCTTTACAGGAACATACAAAGAGATAACTGGTCTGAAGACCATGCATTGCATCTTCTTGAGCGGTGGCAGACTCTGCAAGGCAGAAGACGACAACATCCCTCTTTCCTCACAGCGTTGGTATCTCACCATGGAGTCCCTCGGCAGTCACTGTTTGGCGCCAGCTTTTTTTCTTATCGGGATGTTGAACTTCTTCTCCGCGATGTCGATCATCGTCTCATAAGCATCAGCTCGCATCTCTTGATACTTCAGCTGTTTCTCCAAATCAGCAACCTTTTTCTGGAGAGCCTCCAGATCTTCGTTGTGGTTCTCTTGATTGGATCGCATAATTGTTTGCGGCGTTATTGTGCCGTTCTCGGCTACAAAGTTAGCAATTCACCTGGCAATTGTATTCTTATCAAGTGGAATAAAATTCAGTTTTGCTATTCGATACGATGAATAGCCTGTTTGCTTGTAAATTTCGATAACTTGATCGTAATACTTAAGCTTCTTCTCTGTTTGATAAATGAACATTGTTAACTCTTGTTTGTGAGTCAACTTTTTTCAGTTTAAGACAGATATGGACATACTGCAAGAACTTGCTGAAGGTCGCATCAATTGTTCGCGTGCCTACAACGAATTAGATACTACGGACGGGGGGCTTATTCGCGTCAGGTTGACTCCAACTATCGAAGAAGTAGAGCGTATAGTAGTGGCGGGCAGATTCAGTATAAGTGTCGAGCAGAGCAATTTGAAATGTGCCGTAGATGCAAGTCTTGTTTATAATTGTCCTATGTGACATAAACAAATGCTCTACGCGTCATAAAGAATGGCTCTACGCGACATAAAGAAATGCCCGACACTTCATAAAGAAATTGCTGAAACTTCATAAAGAATTACCCGAAACTTCATAAACATTTGACCGAAACTTCATAAAGAAATTGGCATTTTATAGTGAAGATTTTCGATTTCTTAGTGAAGATTTTTGTCTCTCGCAGAGTTCCCTCTCTCCATAGGGGAATGAATAATGAATAATTAATAATTAATAAACAAAAAAAGCGTGAAACAAAACAAATATAGAATTTAGAAAAACTTTTATTAATTTTGCAAGGGAGACTGGATGTCGGCTTGTGTATGGGAAGAAATGAAATGAAAGATATGACTCGCAATAAGAATATGATGAACTATAAGAAAACTTATATGACACCGTGTTTGGAGGTGGTGCTGATTTCTGGCGAATATTTGCTGAATGGAAGTCCGACTCCTTCGGGCAACAAGCCTCAAGATGAAGTGGATTACGGGGATGCTGGATTTGTGGAAGAATAAACCCCAAGGGGTGATTGGTAATTAATAATTAATAATGAGGGCTGAGAACTTAGAGCTGAGAGCTGAGAGGTTATCGTAGCGAAGCGTATCGTAGTGAAACGTATCGTAGCGAAGCGTATCGTAGCCAAAGGCGTATCGTAACGCAGTGTATCGTCATTAAAATTAGAACTAAAACAACTAAAACGAACATAAGATGAAAAGAAGTATTTTTTCTGCAATGTGTCTGGCAGTCATGGTTCTGCTGTTGGCATCATGTGGTGAGGACAACGAGAGGATGACATCTGTTGCCAACGATAGAGTCACCTTCAAGGGGGTTGCCGAAAGCATTAGCGACGGAATGAGAGCCTATAACAAATACTCCTATGATGTGCTGTGGAACGAGAACGATAAGATATACGTGACGGACAACAATGGCAAAGATAATACCTTTACGCTTACCAGCGGTAAGAACACACCCATAGGAACATTTTCAGAAGACGAGCCCGCAAAAGGCATCACGGGCAACATTGAGGCTTTTTATCCGGCTGACCTGCATAAGAAAGATGGCGACTACTATGAGTGGCCTGCTGTACAAGCTAACAATCAGGTAGCTCCGATGTATGCTAAGCAGAAGATTTCTGGTACTGGCGAGGAGACTGTCAACTTCTCCAGTCTCGGTGCAGTACTGCAGATTGTCTTCAACTCCACGACTCCTGACATCACCGTAACCTCTATCACAATAAAGGATGCTGCCAAACCATTGAGTGGCAAGTTTACCGTTGACGAGAATGGTCAGGCGGTCATCGATAAGGATGAGGAGAACGTGGGCATCACCCTCGACCTTGGGACGGGGGTACAGATGGGTAAGTCGTCAAAATACTTTTACATTACTATCCCTGCTGGTGATTATAAGGGGGATGAGATGACTCTCACCTTCACGGATTCAAAGAGCGGCGTGCAGTGTGTAATGAAATCCACAGCCTTCCCTAATGTTGCACGCAACACCGTTGGGAGAATCACTCTTTCCGGTTCTTTCAAGAACAAAGTTCCTACTGGAGCTCTTCCGGGCAAATTTACAGTCGATATGGAAGGAAAGCAGGTGTTCTTCTCGAAGGGCAACCTGCAGGCGACATGGCAATCTTCAACGGGCAGCTACTCCTGGGGCTTTGCAGCCAACCAATACGACATTGTGGGCGATGCTCCCGGCAACACTACAATAGGAAAACAGGGCGAAGGATCTGTCGTTACCCTCTT
>JAGHTI010000029.1 GCA_018065415.1 Candidatus Equicola stercoris | reverse complement strand
AAAGAAAGCAGTTTTGCCAAGGAACTCATTGAACGCCGTTTCAAGAACAGGAAGATAGACCTTGATGAATCCCTGATGAGCAAACTGATAAAGAAACTGGGATACAAGGAGGTAAACAAATTCTATCAGGATGTTGCAGATGAGAAAATTGACATCAACGAACTGATAGAAAAATACAAAAATCTGGACGAGGTACAACATACTGTCGCCAACAGCATTAGTGCAGATACTTTCCAGTTGCATAAAGACAAAGCCAATGTAAAAGGAACCGTCTTAGATGGGAATACCTCTGAAGATGTGCTCATCATAGACCAGAACCTCAAAGATATAGACTATAAACTTGCAAAATGCTGCAAGCCTATATATGGTGATGACATCTTTGCCTTCATCACAGCCACCGGCGGGATAAAGATACACCGTAAGAACTGTCCAAATGCAAAGGATATGCACGAGCGTTTCGGATTCAGGGTACTGCGTGCACAATGGAGTGGCAAGGGTTCGTCACAGTACAACATCACACTACGCATCATAGGAAATGACGACATCGGCATAGTGAACAATATCACAAGCATCATCAGCGGAGAAGAGAAGATGATGCTACGCTCTATAAACATTGATAGTCATGACGGACTATTCCGAGGCAATCTGGAAGTGATGTTGGAGAACACCTCGCGTCTCGAAATGCTTATCAAAAAGCTAAAGAATGTCAAGGGAGTAAAACAAGTCTCAAGATTATAAGACAGGGATTTAGAAATTCAACTTCTTTCGGGCAGACTCTGTCATTATGCCACGCAAGAACACAAGAGTGCCATTATTCAAAATATCTATTAACGGATATTTATAATATAGTTTTTCTTTTGAAAACACCTGTCCACACAAACTAAGAATATCCAAAAAAAGATTATAGTTGAGGTCATCACGGAAGATGCCCTGCTTGACACCTTCGGCAAGAAATCTCCGTATCTGTGCCTTCTCTGCTCTACGGTGTTCCTCAATATACTCCTGCACCTTAGGATATTTTTGGATATCATCGTAAAAAATAGGATTTATCTTAGGCAACACATCTATTTGCTTTTGTAGCAACCAATACAAGATGCTCAGTGTATCACCATTATGTTCCTTTACAAACTTATCCCTTTCATTATCATTGTCTTCATGGAACGCTTTTAATCCCGCAAACAACAAATCTTCCTTATGAGGGAACAGTTTGTAAACGGTACGTTTTGAAATATGCAGACCATTGGCAATATCATCCATCTTAACCGATATTATGCCATTGGCTATAAACATTTGCATCGCAAAAGAAATAATTTTCTTCTTGGTTGATTCTGCCTGCATACAATTCAAAAGGTTGCTTTCTGCGACAAAAGTAGTATTTTTTTCTCATCCATCCAAAAAAAACACCTTGGTCGCATCGTAAAATTACATTTTTTCTCTATATTTGTAGTCAATTTATTTTCTACTAAAAAACATTATCTATCGTGAAAAAGAAAAGCAACAAAAAATCGAATCGCTCATCTGGCTCTATAGGGGAAGCATTAGGATTCTCAAAGATATTTCAAAATGAAAGAATGAACTTCATTATCGGTGTCATCATTGCTGGTATAGCCTTATATCTGATAATCTCTTTTATTTCTTTTTTCAACACAGGTGCTGTTGACCAGAGCATAATAGAGCATTTACAAGATGGTGACATTGAAAACAAGAAGAATGCCATTGCTAATAGTGGTCATGCATTCGGTGCAAAGGCATCACACTTCTTTATAGGCAAATGTTTTGGTATTAGTGCATGCCTCATTCCAGCATTTCTCATCCTGCTGTCACTACGACTAATGAAGGTCTATAGCATAAACGTACTGAAATACTTTTTCATCCTCATGGTGATAATGCTATGGTGTTCCGTTGCCTTTGCAAAATTCCTGACTCCTCTATTCTCTGACCTGCATTTCAATCTCGGTGGAGAACGTGGTTCGGATATTATGATATACATAGAAAACATTGTGGGCAGTCCGGGACTCATCATACTGCTTTTCATCTCGGCAATAGCACTGCTTACATATCTCAGCAATCAGACAATCTTCATAATACGCAACCTGCTGCATCCTAAAAAGTTGCCGAAGATTAGTATGGAGATTGTTGATACCAACAATACAGAAGAGTCCGATACGGAAGATACTGTGATGACTTTCGACAATCCTAGTACGGAAAGTATAGAGTGGAATACTGACGAAGGACAACACCCTGAAGATATTGTTGGCACATACACGAGAGAAGAAGCCGAAAGCGACAATGAAGACATTGGTGAAGATATCGGAATAAAAATAGAAGTTGCCCCTGAAGAGGAGAAGGCCGACAGCGAAAGACTGGTAGACAACAAAAAGGATTTATCGCCGTATGACCCAAAGAAGGACCTCAGCCGTTATCACTACCCTACTCTCGACCTGTTGAAGAAATATGATAATGATGGTCAGAGCTTCGTTGACCAAAACGAACAGGAACAGAACAAGAACAGAATCATCGAAGTATTGCGACAGTTCGGTGTGGAGATAAGCAGCATACGCGCCACCATCGGTCCGACCATCACACTGTACGAGATTACTCCTGCTCCTGGCATACGTATCTCAAAGATTAAGAATCTTGGTGACGACATTGCCCTCAGTCTGGCTGCAAAGGGAATACGTATCATCGCCCCTATACCAGAGAAAGGTACGATAGGAATAGAAGTGCCTAATGCAAAACCACGTATTGTCTCTATGGAAAGCATCCTCAACTCAAAGAAATTCCAAGAGTCAACGATGGAGTTGCCTATAGCACTTGGCAAGACCATCACCAACGAAGTATTCATGGTTGACCTCGCAAAGCTTCCTCACCTACTGGTAGCAGGTGCCACTGGTCAAGGTAAGTCTGTGGGACTGAATGCCATCATCGCATCATTATTGTACAAGAAGCACCCTGCAGAACTGAAACTGGTACTTGTTGACCCTAAGAAGGTTGAATTCAGTATCTATGAATCACTCTACAATCATTTCCTTGCATGTACTCCTGACAATGAAGAAGAACCTATCATAACAGACAAAGACAAGGTAATCACAACCCTCAACTCTCTCTGTAAGGAGATGGACGATCGTTATAATCTTCTCAAAATTGCTCAGGCAAGAAACATAAAAGAATACAACGAGAAATTTAAGGCACGCAAACTAAATCCGTTGAACGGGCACCGTTTCATGCCGTATATCGTTGTCATCATTGACGAGTTCGGCGACCTCATCCTCACGGCAGGACGAGAGGTAGAGATGCCTATCACCCGCATAGCACAGTTGGCACGTGCTGTCGGCATCCACATGGTCATCGCCACTCAACGCCCTACTGCTACTATCATCACAGGTAACATCAAGGCAAACTTCCCTGGTCGTATGGCATTCAAGGTCAGTGCAGCCATAGACTCACGCGTCATCCTCGACAGGACCGGTGCCAACCAACTGGTGGGACGTGGAGACATGCTCTTCCTTCACGACACTGAACCGATACGTGTACAATGTGCATTCCTTGACACGCCAGAGGTTGAAAATATCAATCAGTATATCGCTGCTCAGCAAGGTTATCCGTTACCATTTGAGTTGCCAGAGCCTGAAATGGCATCAGACGAAAGCGAAGACAAAGGCGACTTGGGACCTTTAGACCCACTCTTTGAAGAAGCTGCACGTATGATAATTCAGTCGCAACAAGGTTCTACGAGTCTCATACAACGCAAGTTCTCTATAGGTTACAATAGGGCAGGACGTCTCATGGACCAGATGGAGAAGGCAGGTGTGGTAGGACCAGCACAAGGAAGCAAACCGCGTGAAGTATATATTACCGACGAAAACTCCCTGCAACAACTAATGTCAAAATTATAATAAATACCTAGAATATCTAGAAAGCCTAGAAAACCTAGAAAACGCAAAAATTATGATATCAAGAAAATCATCCATACTGCTGTTGCTGTCAATATTCTTTTGTCTGTCGGCACATGCCGCAAAAGAACTCTCTGCAAAAGATGTTCTGAACAAGACTGCATCCGTATTGGCAAACAAGACTGGTGCATCGGCTGATTTCAGCATCAAGAACACAAAAATGGGGACAAGCTCAGGCACAATATACATCAAAGGAAACAAATTTATGGCTAAGATTCCTGCTGGTATCGTATGGTATGATGGTACTACACAATGGACTTATATCAAAGCCAACGAAGAAGTAAACGTCACGACTCCTACCCCTGCACAGCAACAGAATATCAATCCATACACCTTTATATATCTCTACAAGAAAGGATATACATACAGCATGGTGCAAAACGAAAATACATATTCTGTGACACTGCTCGGCAAGGATAAAAGCAAGGGCATCGGCGAGATGGTTATCGTCATCAGCAAAAAGACATTTGTCCCATCATTGATCCGTATGCGTCAGGGCAATAGTTGGACAAACATCACCATAAGCAATTTCAAACGTGCGAAACTCAACGACTCCATGTTCCGTTTCAACAACAAAGACTATCCAAAAACTGAAATAATAGATTTAAGATGAAAACAAGTCAACAAGCAAAATTAGTGTTAGTGTTGATATTTGCGTTCATAATACCAACATCAGCAAGTGCCACAGTATCCATCAACAAGGTAAAAGGATGGTTTGAGAGTGGTTATGTAGAATGGACACCACTGCAAAATGCCCAAAGTTATGATGTCTATTACAAGGCAGAAGGTGAAGAAAGTTGGAATAAACTTGATAAGGAACTAGTTCGCAACTATGTCACCTACGGTCGTGCCGACGTCGTAGGACTGAAGGTTGGCACTTATCGCTTTAAGGTTGTTCCTGTCATCAACGGAGAACCACAGACAGCAGAAGCTACGATAACGGACACCTTCACCACCAGAGCATACGACCGTTCAGGATTTGCCCATCAAGGGATGACAACAGGTGTTGGAGCATACAACAATGACGGCACACTAAAAGCCGATGCGAAGGTCATCTATGTGCATGCCAACAATGCCAAGACGGTAAAGACATCCATCTTCTACGATAAGGCAGAGAAAGAGTTTATAGGTCTGCAGGCCATCTGCCACGCACTAGAGAAAGGTACAGAAAAAGCACCGATATGCATCCGTATCATTGGTACGATAAAAGATGCAGACATGGACTACTTTGCATCATCAGAAGAAGGACTACAGATAAAAGGTAGAGACAACACAAGAGCCATGAATATCACCCTCGAGGGTATAGGCAACGATGCTACACTTTGGGGATTCGGCATACTGTTGAGCAAGGTATGGTCAGCAGAACTGCGCAACTTTGCCGTAATGCTCTGCATGGACGATGCTGTAAGCATCAACAATGAAAATAAAAACATCTGGGTGCACAACATGGACTTCTTCTACGGCAAGCCAGGGAAAGATGCCGACCAAGTCAAAGGAGACGGAACTGTTGACACGAAAAGTATGAGCACACATACCACCATTGCCTACAACCATTATTTCGACAACGGTAAAGTCAACCTCGGTGGAATGAAAAGCGAGACAACATCATGCGTGCACACTTATCACCACAACTGGTACGACCATTGCGACTCACGTATGCCACGCATCCGCACTATGTCGTTCCACATCTATAACAACTACTATGACGGCATCTCCAAGTATGGTGTCGGCATGACATGCGGTGGCTCAGCATTCGTTGAGAGGAACTATTTCCGCAACTGTAAAAATCCAATGCTCGTATCCAAGCAAGGTACTGATGCCAAAGGCTCAGGAACATTTGACGACGGCATCGGAGGAGTCATAAAGGCATTCGACAATATAGTCAAGAACGAACAACGCCTCATCTTCATCGACAGCAAGTCCGCAGATGCTGACATCACCGCAGGCGACTGGGATGCATACAACGTTGCTACGGCTGACGAGACAGTACCTGCCAAAGTCACTTGCCTTGCTGGAGGTACTGGCTATAACAATTTCGACACAAACGGCACTATTGCCTATCAATATACGTCAGATGCTACAGCAGATGTGCCAACCATCGTCATGTCTGATGCAGGACGTATCGACGGAGGAGATTTCAAATGGCAATTCGACAATGCCAAACAGGATGAAAACGATGGAATCATCACCAATCTCAAAAATGAACTCACAAACTACACATCCTCACTCAAAGACTTCTTCGATGGCATCACCAACAACAACTATGGTCAGACCACTCGCAGCGGAGGTGATGCAGAGAAACACCCCGACTATATACCCTCGTGGGCAGGCGGAAAGCCTGCACCCGAAAAAGATAACGAAATCTACAGTTGGACAGGCAAGATAGGCACAACAGAGATAACATCTAAAGGAGAAACTGGCAAGATATCGTCATCATCGGTAAACATATACAAGAACACTACATCCGTCAAAGGACTGAAGTTTGAAAAGAGCATGACACTCAATGCAGAAACCAGTATGCCCGAAGACTACTATATCACCATCACTCCACAATCTGGATATTTTAACATTGGCGATACCTTATACATCGCGGGCGCATATAATAATAAGGAGCAGAAAAAGGCTACAATAAAAATTCTCAATGCAGAAGGCGACTCAATCTTCAACACACAACCATTCATAAATGGACGTTTAGTAGATGATGAACCTGTAATAGAAAAATACATTCTTGAAAAGGAGAACCCTTGTCTTTATCTTGGACGTAATGGTAATACCGCAACATTTATCACCACACTGCAAGTATGTGCTAAAACTAGCACAGGAATAGAGGAGATAGGCCTCTCCCCAAAGGAGCCTACCCCCAACCCCTCCCTAAAAGGAAGGGAGATAGGGAAAACTAATATACAAGGAATAAAGGTCAACAGTCTCAGCAAAGGAGTCATCATTAAAAACGGAAAGAAGTATTTACAATAAGTTGTATAAGTCCTTTCCCTTTGGGGAGGATTTAGGAGGGGCTTCTACAGTAACATCTTTCCCTGTAATGGGATGAACAAAAGACAATGACTGGGCATGGAGGCACAGTCTTTTTTCTTTTCTGCCATACAGTTCATCGCCCACAATCGGGCATCCCAATCCATGTTCGCTGGCACAATGCACCCGCAGTTGATGCGTCCTGCCTGTATGCGGGGACAGTTTTATCAAAGTACGTCCATCCCTGCGTTCGACAACCTCATATTCTGTAACGGCAGTCTTTCCATGTTCAAAATCCACTCTCTGACACGGACGATTAAGATAGTCAGTCGAAAGAGGCAACCTTATCTCTCCCCTATCGTCCTTCACCACTCCGTCAAGCAATGCAACATAACATTTCTTTACCTGCCTTGACTCGAACATCCGCTGCATATCCTTATATGCCTTCTCATCAGTCATCGGCTCCGCCACTTCGCTAGTCGAAAAACCTTCGGACATCTTAACCAATATCTGCAACCCAGAAGTAAACATGTCTAGACGATGCACAGGACAAAACTTCTGATTATCTCTATTTTTCTGCAACACATCCACCACACACGGAGCACTTATCTTTCCTGGCACAGAGAGCATACCAGAAGGTTTATTTACGATTACGAGCCACTCATCCTCATAGACAATCTCCAACTGTCTCTCCAACTCTTCATTCACCATTTCCATCGGATTAGGGTCAACAGCCATTCCCTGCAACATCCAAGACAAAATCGGCTTGCAACGTCCCATACACGATGGATAGAAATTCAGATGATGACGAATCTCATCCTTCGGGCTCTCTCCCCACCAGAACTCCGCCATACACAATGGTCGCAGATGATGCAAGAAAGCATACTGCAACAGTTTTGGTGCACAGCAGTCACCACTACCAGAAGGAGGATATCCCAATGGCGTATCTTTGAATATCTCCAGCAGGTTTCTCCTCTCCCCATTCGCATTCAGCATCTCATATTGTGAAAAGATATAATCCTGCAACCGTCGTGACTCTTCTGCAGTAGATGGAATGGCATTCTGAGGCAAGGTGTAAATCTGTGGAACAAAATATTCATCCCACTCATCGCTGTCTTCAGCCAAACCAAAACTGTTTCCAGAATATGCAGCAAGAAAGCCCACGCTGTCCGCATCCTCCACCACAAGCACACCAATCATCTTGCCCTTCTGTCTTTCCGACAAGCCATGACTGCGGAAACAATTCACCACCTCATCCACAGCCAACAGAGCCATAGGATGCGGGTCATAACAGAATGGATATGTAAAGCGTTGCGATCGTAGCAACCCAATCTGCGATGGCAGAAGATGTAGCATCTCGTATCTTATCTTACGAACTGAATCTTTGACTTATCACGTTCTTTTACAGGAGGAACAACTTCAGGATAGCCCACAGCAAGAATATACACAAGCTTAAAGCCATTAGGCAAATTCAATCTGTCAAGATATTCCTTATATGCAGCATTATCTGTCAACTCCCTTGCAGAACTGCCAAGACAGCACGTTCCCAATCCCAAGGAATGGGCCGCTAGCATCATATTTTCGCCCATAAGTCCAGCATCGACCTGCGCATAAGCCACGTCAGGTACAGCAACACAGATAAGGGCAGCAGCATTGCGGAACATATTCTTGAAGTTTGCATCAGCAGCCACCATCTCAGGGTTCAACCTTCTGAAGATATCCGTAGCACCATCGATGAAAGCCTTGTCATCAACGATGCGCACTGCCCAGTTCTGTCTGTTCAACGCGTTAGGTGCATAGATACCACACTCAGCAATTGTCTGCAATTTTTCTCTCTCCACAGGCTTATCCAGATACTGTCTCACAGAACGTCTTGTCATGATATTGTCAATAACTGCGTTTTGCCCATTCATACTTATCACACTCATAATTAATATCGTTAATATAATACTCTTCTTCATAGATATTTAGTTGTTTAGTTATACGGTTTTACGGTTATCGTTATCGTAGCGTCAGCGTATCGTTATCGTTGACCATCTACTTCAATTGCAAAAATACTAAAAAATCCATAAGTTTTAAACTTTCTGAAGAAAATGGCATCATAATAATTGAATCACTTAAAAATTTTTATTATGAAAAAGATTTTATTATTCGTTGCAATGACTATGGTATTTGCCCTTGGCAATGCACAAGACAAAGAAGTAGAGCAGTCCAAACAATTAGGCGGGCATGAGTTCAACACAGAACAGATGGCAACCCACATGGCAGATCGTCTCAAAAAAGGTTGCGACCTCACCGATGAGCAATACGCTCAAGTGCTGGAACTGTACAAGGCACAGACTGTCGAGATGCAGAAAATGTTCCAAAACCGTCAGCCGGGACAGCATTTCAGCCGTGAGGAAATGAAAAAACTCCGTGAAGACGTAGATGCAAAAATGGCACAGATACTCACCGAGAAGCAGTTGGACAAATACAAAGAGATGCAAAAGCAGATGCCACGTCGTGGTTTCGGTGGCCATCATGGCAAAGGAAAACTGATGGAACAGCGAGAGCAGAGATAAGGAGCTCGCTCACAATCTATGCCGAGTCGTGACATCAGAAGACAAAGTCAAGCACCACACAGCACCGCAGGGCAATTGAGAATTGCCCATGACACTGACAATGCCCCCGTCCTTTAGGAAGGGGGCGTTGTCGTTTATTCATAACATTATTCTCAATTCTGCAAAAAACAAGCGCACCGTTTGTTGTCGGTACGCATGAAATTTTAGATTATTCCTCAAAGTCCGGATCACTGCCCGGTTCTTCTATTACTTCGCTAGTGTCATCTTTTCCCCAAGAACCTGACAGAAGATGAACCGACTCTATCCTGTACGATTTTATCGTAGGCTTCTTATACTCTTTCTTCATATCTATATTTTTATTTGTCAG
>JAGHTI010000079.1 GCA_018065415.1 Candidatus Equicola stercoris | reverse complement strand
AGCTTTCACACCCATCCACAAACATCCCACTGTGGCATGCCACCACTTAACAATAAATCCAAGCAAAAAACAACGCTTCGCTAAAAACTTAAAAAGGTCTAAGGGGTCTGAGAGTCTGAGAGGTCTAAGGGGTCCAAGAGGTCTGAGGGGTCTAAGGGGTCTGAGGGGTCTGAGAGGTCTGAGGGTTTTCGACTCTTAGACTTTTAGACTCTTTGACTTTTAGACTCTTTGACTTTTAGACTCTTTGACTTTTAGACTCATTTTTTCAATTCTTGCTGATATATCCGTGCTTCGTTGCGGTATTTCTTGATGGCGGCGGAGGAGTTTCCGCGTTTGCAGATGAGGAGGACATCGTCGTGGTCAACGACAATACAGTCTTCTATCCCTCTGAGGATGGTGAGCTTGCGTTTACCTGTATGCACGATGTTTCCCTGACTGTCTTCAACGATTACTGCCGAATCTAACAATACATTTCCGTCTTTTGTCTTTGGTAGTTGTTCGTATATGTTATGCCACGTGCCAAGGTCTGCCCATCCAAAATTGCAGGTCATGATATAGACATTGTCGCTCTTCTCAAGTACGGAAGTATCGACACTTGCGTTGGGATATTGTGTATAGTCCTCATACTGCAGTTCTGGCAATGCTTTCCTTATCTCGGTGAGGAAGGTGTCGGCTCTGCCTACTAACATTCCGGTGTTCCAATAGAACTCTCCACTGTCCATGAACATCTGTGCAAACTCTACACTTGGCTTCTCGGTGAATGACTTTACCTTAAAGACATTCTGATGTGGTGTTTCTCCATCTGTCTGGATATAGCCATATCCTCGTTCTGGTCGGGTGGGCTTGACTCCTATCGTAAGAAGTTTCTTTTCTGTGCCTACGAATGACAGTGCGTCTTGCATGTTCTCAATGAAGATGTCTTCGTTGAGTATCATAAGGTCTGTAGGAGAGACGATGATGGTGGCATTGGCATCTCGCTTGCAGATGTTGTCTGCTGCCAACATCAATGCGGGTGCTGTGCCTCTGGTTATTGGCTCGGCTATGATATTGCCCTCAGGGAGTTCCGGCAACTGTTCCCTTACGACAGGAACGAAATCTGCCAATGTGCTGACGATGATGTTCTCTGTCGGGATGAACTTGGAGAACCTATCGAAGGTCTGCTGCAGTGAGGTGCGTCCCACTCCGAACAAATCGACAAACTGCTTTGGCTTGTCTATCTTTGACAGTGGCCACAAACGTCTGCCCTTGCCTCCTGCAAGGATGACACAATAGTGGTCTTTCTTCTGTACCAGTTCACTTTCTGCCACAGATGGCAGGTTGTTGCGACGATCAACATAGAACTCGCCTATGCTTGCTGTTGCCTCTCTATTGTTTGTGTCTTCCACGCCAAAGGAATGGGTGGATTTTTTTCTTATGGTAATAGTCATTTTTTCTGTTAGGTTAGTAATATGGATGGCAAAGATAAACAAAAATATAATATCTTGAAAATTTTGGTAATTTCTTTTTTTTGCCTACTTTTGCAGGCGGTTAGAAGATTGTTAGGGTTCCAGAGTAAAAAACTGGGGCTCTCTCTTTTTTCTGTTAATATTAAAATAAGGAATATTATGTCACATATGTCACAAGAGGGCTACGATGAACTCGTTGCCAAACTACACAAACTGGAAACCGTTGACCGTCCTGCTGCATCACAGGCAATAGCAGAGGCACGCGACAAGGGTGACCTAAGCGAGAATTATGAATATCATTCTGCCAAAGAGGCTCAGGCAAAACTGGAGGCGAGAATAAACAAGTTGAAGGCTGAACTGTTGGAGGCAAAGATTGTGGATAAGTCACGCCTGAAGGGCGACGTGGTACAGATTCTGTCGAAGGTGGAGATGACAAACCTTAAGACGAATGCTCGTATGACCTACACCATCGTGAGCGAAAGTGAGGCTAACCTCAGAGAGGGAAAGATTTCTATCAAGACTCCTATCGCACAAGGATTGCTGGATAAGAAGGTGGGCGACGTGGCTACCATCCAGATTCCACAGGGTACTATAGAACTGAGGATTGAATCAATAACATTATAATATCGTCAGTTCGGTGAAACCAAAATTACCTGCAACTTCAAGTATGGCAGGCAACGTCTTCAAGTAAGGTAGACCGTAAGATGAGGAATGGTGTTTACTTTCTATACTTGTATTTTGATTTTTTCTGCAGGTTTTTGTTTTTGGAGAATAATTTGTACTTTTGTAGATGATTAATAATAAGGTATTAGTAGTGATTTCACTCGAAAACAGAAATAAGATATTTTTGAACTGACCAAGTGGTAGTAACTTTTAATGAACAACTATATTTTAACAACTTTAAACAACAAAAAATGGAACTATTTTTAAAAAAATTTGGCCTGGCTTTAATGCTTACGTCGGTTTTATCATTCGCAGGGTGCAACACATCTGATGATGATCCTATTCATGAAGACGGTTGTTTCGAGTATGCCGACAAGACATACAACTCACTTAATGCTGCCATAAGGGCCGCATTGGATAATCAGGAAGATCGAGATAACATTATACATATTCTCGGCAGTGTTACGGACAATGAGCCGTTGTCCATTAACGATGGCGAATATGATATGGTAACATTAAAACTTGGGAATTACAATTACGTGAATACCAAGGGGCTTGATTTCAAGAGTGTGCAATTGCATCTTTCAGGTGACGGTAACTTCGAGTGCAGAAACAGCGTGCTCTCTTCAGACAGTCAAGTGGAATTGGATGAAGATTTCACTGGTGGTTTTTCTGCGTCTGTAACACTTAATGAGGGAGCAATGGTGGTAAATTCATCTAAGGCAATGGTTAACATAAATCAGCTTAAGTTTGTCGGGAGAGGAATATTCAGTATGGAGGTCGTGTCTGAGAAACCTGCTTCAATAAACATTGAGCATCTGTCAGCTTCGGACGACAGTAAGGTATGCGCCATAGATGACAATAGTGTTGCAATCAAGGAAGGTGGTAATGTTCACGTTCACCACTACAAACTGACATATGACGTTCCTTCCAACTGTTGTAATGCCGGCTATAAAACTTATGAATGCGAGGATTGTGGGGAATATTATTCCGATTTAAACGAAGGCGATGCTGGCCGTTGCATTGTCGGGAATATGATACATCACACAGCCGTTGAGCCTACAGACACCACATCTGGAAACCTTGAGTACTGGGAGTGTCCTGACTGTGGTGCGAACTATTCCGATGCGGAAGGCACAAAAACCATCATGCCAATAAGGCTTCCAAAGAATTATGACCTGCCGTTAGACATACTGTTCGGCTGCGATGAGGCTGTGGAAAAACAGAATTTTCCTATACCTTTTATTTTTATTGCACAAATGGGTTTCAGGCTTCTGGGAGGACTTATCGATTCTATGTTTGATCCAACAGATGATGACGTGATCAAGAAATTGAATGAATTATCCAAGCAGATTGCAGATTTAGCAGAGCAATTAAAGGATATTCGTAAAGCTATTGACGAGTTGTACAAGGCAACGAAGAATATTACCTATGGAATTGCACTGAACGATTATTCAGCTAAGATTCAAGAGCTTTCAAATTATACAAGCAAGTACTATGAGGCTTATGTGGAAATTCTGAATAATGACAAGTTGTCACCTGCAGCAAAGAAGGAAGAATTAGGTAAAATGCTTGAACGTTTCCAACTGGAAATGATAGCTAATAGATATGACGGAAAATTGCTTACTCTGTTGCAAAATTATTGTTCAACCCCGTCAATGCTGAAGGTTGACTACAAGAACATTCCCGATGCCCAAGCAAAATACACACGCAATATATTCCTTTGGGAAAATATGGGATATACCCTAAGGTCAGGCATTACTCTGAGTGATTTCCACAAGCTTGCGTCTTCGTATGTCATTATCAATGTTTTTCTCAAGTGGACAAAATTATCTGAGGATCAAAAGATGATGGAAACGCTGAAAGGTCAGCTCAGTGAATGTCTGAAGATTTGGAAGGCCGATGTCAAGGAGATGGAAAGCAGAAACAATAATTATCGTATATACTGCGGAGGAAAACCTGGAGAACTTGTGTACTATGAGAATCGTTTCTATGGTCTTGGTATGAGAATACAAGAATGGTTTGAGAATAAGAACAATCTCAGGGATTACTATTTCCCGAGGGATGAGAAACTAAAAGAAACAGCCATAAGGAGTTGTGAAAAGATTCTGCATGATGTTGATTTGGGTGACGGTTTCTTTGAAAACAGCCACTTGGTTGCCACATACAACAGGTATAAGGATAAAATCGGAGATAATAAGACACCTAATGTTATGAAATTTATCGGTTTCCCTGCAATGCCAGACATATCTCAGTATTTTATAACTGAAAGGACAGGCGAAGCATGTTATAACTATGGCCATATAAATGGTCAAGATGTCCATCCTCATTATAAAATTTTCCATTGGTGGAAGCGTAGATGTCGTAGAGCCTGGTTCCAGACTAGCGCCGTTATTAACCGAGATGATTCGCCAGTGTATCAACTTGATTGGTGGTGGCTTAGAGAAAATGTGGATATGTGGGCAAGCGATGGCAAGATTGATGATCCAGGACGTAAATTCCACCATAATTACTGTACTATAAGAAAAGTAAAGAACGTGAAATAATTCAGCCTATGTGCATAAGACAGGTTCATCTTCAAACGCATGAAGATGAACCTGTAATAAATCGAATAATTTACAATCCAGATGAGAAAATACTTTATAAACAAAAAGCCTAAGGTACAACAGAAGAGTTGCTATACAGCTCCGTCAGTGAAAGTCATCTCTATCAATACGCAATGCTCCATTTTGAAAGGTTCCGATAACATCTACAATACGGAGCCTACGGAGATGGACGAGGAGAACGTCTTCTAGTTTGAGAAATTAAAAGAGTCCATCAAGACAGAAAACAAATAAAACAAAGACAATAATGAAAACAAGAATCAGAATAATTCTCTCTGCGATCGCATTCCTTTTTGCGGTAACGTCCTGTCAGGAGGAAACAGAAACTTCTGGAACAAAAGCAGGTGAAGAAATACAGATAAATATCAATGCCAGCCTAGGCGAACTCGTCTCATCTGACGAAATGAGAGCAACGGCAAAGTCAGTAGTCCGTCTTGAATGGGTAGAAGGTGACAAGGTGCAGGCATATTGTGGAACGACAAAAATCAGCACCGGAGACGGCCTCATTGTCACCCCCAGCGAGAACAAAATGTTTGCCAGTCTGACAGGTACAATAACAGCGCCTGCACCGGGCAAGACAATCACGTTTGTTTACAGCAGTGGCTGTGATGCCAGCGGTCTTACCTTCGACTTCTCAAATCAGACCAAGACCAACGGCATACCTTTCGTTGCATACGGCACGCTCGTATATGACGAAAAAGACATCTCCAACAAGATGGTCGGATTTACATTCGCCACTTCAGTGATGAAGATAGCTGCCACGAACCTTGGAGGTGGTACAATCGACAATGCTATTGTCAGAAGCGTCAACACTAAGGCCACTTTGGCTCCCAGCGAGAGTGGTGAACCAGCAATAACAGGGAATACATCAGGCAATATCTCAACAAATAACTTTGAAGCTTCTTCAGACGGCACCAGGGCCATTGTCACTGTGGGCCTTGTACCAGAGGACAAGAATACAAACAGGAAGCTGTCTGTAACACAAGGTGTTACGCAAACAACAGACCTCACATCAGCGAAAGTCATAGGGAACACATCATACTATACACCTTGTGTATTTGGTAGTGCTGTATCCTACGATTACGTTACCATCGGTGGCTTAAAATGGGCGAAGTGCAATATCGGCGCTACTACGGAAACGGGTTTCGGGTACTATTTTGCCTGGGGTGGCACCGAAGGTTATGTTTACAGAAACGGGAAATGGGTAAAGGCATCTGACGGCTCAGAACTCAGTGACGGATTTGGTCAGAGCAATGCACCATTCTATACTGGTTCAGCGTATACCAAATATACAGGGAATGATGGTAAGAATGTTCTTGAGCCTGCAGACGACGCAGCCACTGCATATCTGGGCACAGGATGGCGTATGCCAGATAAAGAAAATTTTGAGACATTGTATAATAGTTGCTTGAATGGTGATAGTCCTGACAAGACCACATATGCAACAAAATATTGTAATTCAACTGAAAAATTCACAAAAGGAATTTATGTGTGTGGCAATTATGACGGAGTAGAAGGATGTCTTTTCGTTGATGATTCAGGAAACAAGTTATTCTTCCCATCTGCAGGCTACGGAGACAATAAAGACCTTGACGATACAGGGCACGGTTACTATTGGTCAAGAACTCTTAACTTATCCGACCCTTTGAAAGCGTACCGCTTTGTCTTCAACCCAGAAGTCATTCCAAGTGTCGAAAACAATCGCTATTTAGGTTTACCTATTCGCCCCGTTTCAGATAGTCAATAGAACATTCAAATGCATTAACGTACTACCTCGTTCGGGCAACTGAAATTATTGTTTAAATCTCGTCAAGTAAGTTTAAATTCTATACAACTATGAGTCGTTACAATATAAAATTATCGTTTTGTGCATTTATTCTCTGCATCGCTTTCTTTTCTTCGTGCAGTGAAGACCCCATCATATCTCCACAGATTCCGTTTCCTGTTAATGAACTTGTTGACGGGTCCGTCAACCCCGGAGATAATTTCTACAATTATTGTAACGGCACGTGGATAAAAAACAATCCTCTCCTGCCGGGTCAGTTATCCAAGCAGTACTGGATTGATCCACAATATGGAGTGGAGTCTTTTCAGAAGGTGATACTGGCATCTGAAGACCCTGTCGTAAAGAAACTCCTGTCAGATATAGAAAAACGCGATATCTCAACTGACGCTATTGCACGGATTCAGACAAAGACTAGACTGCAACTGCAGGAGATAGACAATCTCACGACTCTCAAGGATGTTATAATGAAAGTCGGCCAGATGAGTATGAGGGGTTACAAGTCTATCCTTATCCTTCACAGTCAGCCTGTTGAAAAAAGAGTGCAGATTGTTGTTGAGGTGATAGACGAGATGCCGAAGACGGCAACGGCGGAGGCCTGGCAGAAAATGACAGGCTGCTCCGAAACTGACGCCCATACGTTGGCAAAGAAATGTGCGGAAGTTCAGGACGAGTTCCTCTCGCACAGGGGGATTGCAATCCGCAACAAACCATACAAAAACAATGAGGTCGTAGATGGGCGGAAGTTTATGGCTGAGGCCGTAGGAGTTCCCGATGAAAGAATGATTTACGGTCAGACGATAGATCAGGATGACTTTATGAAAACCTGTGTCACAAAGTCACAGCTTGAGAACTGGAAGATGGTGCTCAAAAATGCCATCGTCAACTTCAACTACAAATGGACATATGCCACAAAGGAAGAGCTTGCAGCATACCTGTCCGAAGGTTGGCATCCTCTCACATACCGTATGGCAAAACTGTACTTTGACACATACAAGGATGTCATAATGCGTGACTTTGCAATCATGATGGTGGAAGATATACGGGAGGCTTTCATCAGAATGATTAAGACCAATGATTGGCTGACCGAGTCAACCCGCCATACAGCATTGGAGAAAGCTAGAGAGCTTGACAGTTACGTGGGATATCCAGACTATTGGCAGTACGAGCGTTTAGGCTCCGTACCGACAGGATCTTCGCTTCTTGAGGATATGGAGAAGATAGGAGAAGAGTGGTCTAAGATTGTCTTGAAATCAATCAACGACATGCCTACCAGTGATGACATTTGGTACAGTCTCAGTCAGGCCCACACGGCACTATATCATATGAATGCTATGAACACTACGGAATCCAACGGATTGAATATTTATATGCCTATGCTTCTACCACGAGCTTGCCGGATAAACGTGCCTGATTCATATAACTATGCTATGATCGGGGCTGTCATAGGACATGAGCTGGGACATGGATTCGACACAGCTGGATATCAGTTTGGAACTAAAGGTGAATGGAATAACTGGTGGACGGCACAGGATAAGGAGAATTTCTTTGCAAGAACGCATAAATTGGCTGCGCATTTCTCAAAGTATAGACCTTATCCTGATAAATATCCTGATTTTCACGCAAATGGTGAGCAGACAAGTGTTGAGGATGTGGCAGACCTCAATGGTCTCAATGCCGCTTTCCGTGCAATGGTGAAGCATTATACTGACTATGGGGCTACAGAAGAAGAACTGCTCCAGGCTAAACGAGAGTTCTTCCTTGCGTATGCCAATTTCTGGTGTGGCACTTTTTCAGAAGAGTACGTATTCAACAGGATTCTTACCAATATTCATTCTGTTTCCGAACTACGTGTCAACGGCATTGTAAGCCAAATGGATGAATGGTATGACGTTTACAACATAAAGGAAGGCGACAAGATGTATCTTGCCCCATCGGAAAGGGTTAAAATATGGAACAAGTAAACAGAGGTATTCCTGTAACCCATAGATAATCACGGCACCACAGGGCAGGGTGTAAAGGAGGCATTCAAAGAATATCTTACTAATCACCAAATTTACAACAAGTTAAAATTCATCGAACTCACATTATAATAAAGTCATGGCTTCTATTTTTTCCAAGATTATCGCTGGTGAAATTCCAAGTTACAAATGTGCCGAAGACGATAGGTTTTATGCTTTTCTTGACATAAACCCTTTGATGAAAGGACATACACTCGTAGTGCCAAAACGTGAAGAGGACTATCTCTTTGACCTCTCTGATGAAGAACTGGCTGCGATGATGGCTTTCACAAAGAAGGTGGCAAAGGCTATAAAGGCTGTGTTCCCTTGCGAAAAGGTGGGCATGTGCGTTCTGGGACTTGATGTGCCTCACGCTCATATACATCTGGGACCTCTTACGGATGGCGAACAGTCTATGAACTTCAGTAAGGCAAACCGTCCGAAACTGTCGGCGGAGGAGATGCAGACTATAGCGGATGCGATTTTAGATAAGTTTCAAACTGCTCTGAGTGAGAAGTAAGACTTATCTCCTCATAACCCCCTTTTGGTCTTAACCAGATAAGACGTAAATCTTTTATCTCTAACCCTATATGCTCCAGTGCCAACTGGTAAAGGCTTAACTGCAGAGTGTATAGGGATATGTCGTTGTCGTCCATATTATTGAACGGAGCGAGCATCTTCTTTCCGTATGAGGACTTGTGCAAGTCTTTGTTGGTCTTATAATCAGCAATGATGAACTTTCCTTCATGATAAAGAAGAAGGTCGAAGGTGCCGGCATAACCCAAATCTTCGCGGCAAATCTTGTTTTCACACAGTATAGGCATCACGTCTGTCGGCAGATTGTCCCAAAACTGTGCAACTGCTATCTCCTGCGTATCGCAAGCCATGAAACCACCATCGGAGGTGAGGCGGTTGCGAAAATGTGGGGATATCCTATCTTCATTTCCTGTCATGAACCAGAAACAAGACTCTCCAAAGTCATGATGCTCCTTACCATTTTCACAGGCAGACATGTTGTTTTTATCCCACATCGCAATTATCTCCTCGACAGTCTTTTTATAATAAGGTGAATGAGGATTGTTATAATATTTGTTAAAAGTGTTCCTGGCAACAAGTTCTTTGTTGAACGGTGTCTTGAAACTATGAGCCACGTTAGAAACAGATATCAGTTCCTTGCCATGAAGATAGTATTTATGTGGCTCTGGAAGAAACTCTGACTCCTTGAATGCGTTGACGATACGTGTTCTTATCTCCACGAGTTTAGCATCTGCCCAAGAGTCCAGATATTTCTGTTTTTTGTATAATGTGAAAGTCTCCATATCCTTTTAAAAAACCGATGCAAAAGTAATTAAAATAATATTAAAAAAAATCTCCTTGTAAAAAAAAACTTTGGTAGTTTCGAGATTTTTGCCTACCTTTGCACTCAGCTAACTATGGTAAAGGCAACCTTTTGTGGCAATTTGTCAGTTTTCCGCCTACGCCTCGAGTCCTTTGAGACTCCAAAGATGTTGAACGAAAAAAGATGTAATGAGAGTACTAAAATTTCTATTTATAATAACTTTTATGATGTTGACGACGGCTTCTGTCAGTGCTCAGGATTTGTTGGCACGACAGGCTCCCGTGGATAGAAAGATGAACACAATTGACCATCTGGAATTGAATGAGATAATGTCAATTGAGGACTATTTCAATCCTTCCGCCAACGGATTATATAACGATTGGAATAACGACAAGGCTCATGCTGCTGGCGAACTGCCAGACACTTTCCGCATTGACCTTCGCGGATTCCACATGCCGACACCAAGCCGAAAGATCACATCGAACTTCGGTCCGCGTTGGGGACGTCAGCACAAAGGACTGGACATAAAGGTATATATTGGTGACACCATCCGTTCTGCTTTTGCAGGAAAGGTGCGTGTGGTTCGTAATGACCCAAGAGGTTACGGAAAATTTATCGTCATCCGTCATAACAATGGACTTGAGACAGTATATGGACACCTCAGCAAACATCTGGTGAGAGAAAACCAGATGGTACATGCTGGTGACGTCATAGGGCTCGGTGGAAACACTGGACGCTCAACAGGTTCGCACCTACATTTTGAAACTCGTCTGTGTGGTTTTGCTCTGAACCCTGCAATAATGTTCGACTTCTATCATCAGGACGTGACGGGCGACTTCTATGTATATACGAAACGCAACTACCAAAGAGACCATAACGAGGCTGTACGTCGTGTGATGGCTCATGTAAACACTGGTGATGTGAACTCCAGCAGAAAGGTCTATGCTCGCAACAAGAAAGCTGACGACGAAGAAGAAGACGTTGCACAGAAAGCACCAGAGGTACAGAACATAGAAACTGTCAATAGACAGATGCAAGAAACTGAGCAGGTTGCAAACTTCCACAAGGTGGCTAAAGGAGAATCACTATATTCTATCGCAAGACTGCGCGGGACGACCGTTCAGGAACTGTGTAAGAAAAATCATATAGGAAAGAACTTTAAGGTTGTCGTGGGACAAATCCTTAAATATTGAATTTTTTTTAATACTTCTCAATTTTCACTAATCTTTTAAACACATTTTGCCTTGTTCTGCAGTGATGCACGACAAGGTTTTTTTTATGCTTTATCGTGGTTACGAAAAATAACACTATCTTTGCAACTGTATATAAAACCGTTAGCCACATGATAAAAATAACATATATCACCGTTGCCTATAATGCTGCACACACCATCCCTGTAACCATAGAGAGCGTGCAGACACAGTCGTACACGGAAATAGAACATATCATCGTAGATGGGAAATCTGCTGACGACACTGTCCGCATTGCAACAGATTATCAGGAGAACACAAGCAAGAGTGGATGTAAACATGTTGTCAGAATAATCAGCGAAAAAGACAAAGGGATATACGATGCCATGAACAAAGGAATAAAGATGGCTACTGGTGACTATGTATGTTTTCTCAATGCTGGCGACTGGCTGCCTGACAGCAATACGACACAAGAAATTGCTGATGCTATCAACAACCTTACAAAAGAAGACACGATGCCGGCAGTGGTATATGGTGACACAGACATTGTTGATGCACAAGGGAATTTTCTCTGCAAACGAGCAAAACGACCTCCTGTTGTACTGAACTGGAAGAGTTTCAAGGATGGGATGACGGTCTGCCATCAGGCTTTCTACGCACGGACAGACTTGGCACAACAGATGCCTTTCGACTTACAATACAGATATTCTGCCGACTTCGACTGGTGCATCCGCATAATGAAACATGCAGAAGCACATGCGCTGTCATTGATGAATACTGGCAGTGTCCTTGTCAATTATCTCAACGAGGGGACAACAACAAAAAACCGTATCGCTTCACTGAAGGAACGTTTCCGTATAATGAAAAAGCATTATGGAATCTGGGGGACAATTTTCAGTCATCTCAAGTTCGTCGCAAAGAATATAACAAAATGAAACTTTTATTCGTAAAATAGTTTCACTTTTTCATTATGTGTACGATAACACCGTATAAAATAACGGCTTATTCCACACTTATCATTGATATAAATCAAGAAAGATGCTATTTTTCAGGTAAATCTTTGAAAATTGTTTGCGCCAACACAAAATCGTGTTACCTTTGCATTGTCAAAAGGTTAATAGATTGTTTTAGGTTAGTAGTAATTTTGTTAATAGGTAAGTTTTTTATTAGGGTATAAAGAAATTGTTTCAAGGATAGCAAACGGCAACTGTGAAGTCCCCGTTTAATATTCTCCCTAAGGGGAAACTTCTGGAGGAGGAAAACCAATTCCAGTTTTAGAAATTAAAAAATTAGTTAGTATTACGTTGGTGCTTGCGAAAGTATCAACGTATTTTCTTTATGTAAATAACAAAAAAAACAGCCATCAGGCTGTTGGTACTCCCACCCAGAATCGAACTGGGATCTAATCTTTAGGAGAGATTTGTTCTATCCATTGAACTATGAGAGCGGAAGAAATTCTAAATATATAAAAAAAGGTGAGCCATGAGTTGAGGAGGCTCACCTTTTTGATTTTTGTTTATGCCTTCTTTGCAGTCTTGCCCATTACCTTATAGGCTGTAGGTGATGCAATGAAGATTGATGACAGAGTACCAAATATCACACCGAGTATCATTGCGAAGGCGAATGAGCGTATGCTCTGACCTCCGATGAAGAAGATACACAACAATACGAGGAGTGTTGTGAGTGATGTATTGATGGTACGTGCCAAAGTCTGATTCAATGACTCGTTGAACAGCTGATAACGATCACGGTTAGGATACAGTTTCAGGTTCTCACGCATACGGTCGAAGACTACCACCTTGTCGTTGATAGAATAACCAACTACGGTAAGGATGGCTCCGATGAACGTCTGGTCTATTTCCAATGAGAATGGCATCCATCCCCAGCAGAGAGAATAAAGACCGAGCACGAAGAGTGTATCGAAGAACAGTGCTACCGTTGAACCTACTGAGAACGCTACGTTGCGGAAGCGCAGGAGGATATACAAGAAGATTGCTATCAAGGCGATGATGACGCTGATGATGGCTCCGTATGTGATATCCTTTGCTATTGACGGACCTACCTTTGTAGAAGATATGATACTACCACCTTGACGAAGGTCTGGGTTCTTGAATGTCTCAAAGTCTTTCTGTGTAGTGAGTCCTGACTTGAGAAGTGCATTGAAGAGTTTTTCTTCTACCTGTCCATCTATTGTAGGGTCGTTTTCATCTATTTTGTAGTTTGTAGATACACGGATAGTCTTATGGTCTGTACCGAGTGCGATAGCAGAAACGTTTGCTCCTTCAAATTCTGGAGTAAGTGCTTCGTTCACCTGTTCTGGTTCTACAGCATTTTCAAATACAACAACATAGTTTCGACCACCTGTGAAATCGATACTCTTGCTCAATCCACGCACTGCAAAACTTGCGATGCATACTATTGAGAAGACAGTAACGATTATGGACATCTTCTTGCCCATATTCATGAAGTTGAAATGGGTGTTCTGTGCAAAGTTCTTTGACATCGGTGTTACGAATGACAGATGCAGCCACTTGTCGTGTTTCATCTGACGTTCATAGACAAGACGTGTGAGGAACACTGCTGTGAAGAATGAACAAACGATACCTATGATGAGTGTCGTTGCGAATCCGCGGATAGGACCAGTTCCGAACATATACAGGATGATACCTGTGATGATGGAGGTGAGGTTAGAGTCGAAGATTGCAGAGAATGCGTTGCTGTAACCTGCACCGAGTGCCTGACGTACATCCTTTCCAGCACGGAGTTCTTCTTTTGTACGTTCATAGATAAGCACGTTAGCATCGACCGCCATACCCAACGTGAGTACGATACCGGCGATACCTGGCATCGTCAATGCTGCCTGGAATGAGGTAAGGATACCTAATGTGAAGAAGAGGTTGAGCAACAATGCTGTATTTGCCACCATACCCGGAATGAATCCATAGAGGCAGATCATGAATATCATCAACAATACGAATGCGATGACGAATGACCATATACCCTGGATGATGGAAGCCTGACCGAGTGAAGGGCCGACAACTTCTTCCTGTACGATGCGTGCAGGAGCAGGCATCTTACCAGACTGCAATGTGTTGGCAAGGTCTTTTGTTGTTTCTATTGTGAAGTTACCAGTAATCTGTGAGTTACCACCGTCAATCTCACTGTTTACACGTGGAGCACTATAAACAGCATCATCAAGAACGATAGCAACAGCCTTTCCGATGTTAGCCTTAGTGAGTTGTGCCCAACGACGTGCACCGTCTGAGTTCATACTCATTGATACAGATGGATGACCGAAGTTGTCGAACTCATCGCGTGCTGATGTGATGACATCACCTTCCAGTGGAGCACGGCCGTTAGACTGTGTTACCTTCAGAGCATGAAGTTCAAAAATCTCTACCGTAGTCTGGAAGTCAGCAGGAGTAGCACTCCAGAGGAGTTTTACATCTGATGGCAATATCTTCTTTGCGATGTCACTATATATTACCTTATTAACATCTGCTGTATCACGATAACTTGCATATCCTACAACTGAAAGGCTCTGTCCCTGTGTTGGCTGTAATACAGACAGCAATGGGTGTTCTTTCTTTGCCTTTTCAATATCTGCGGCATTTGCCTTTGATTTTTCTGCTGCTGCCTTTGCACCCTTATCCTTGCTGAGTGCTGCAGTAAGATTCTGTTTTGAAGTTTCTACTGCAGTTGTGTCTTTGATAGCCTCTGTTGCTGCAGTGTCATTCTTCTCTACATCACCGACATGAGCAAACTGTTGGTCTAATTGAGTGAGATAAGGAATGATTTCATTTGCGTTGAATGTCTCCCAGAACTCAAGGTTTGCACTACCCTGCAAGAGTTTACGCATACGTTCAGGTTCTTTGATACCAGGCATTTCCACCATGATACGTCCCTGCTGTCCTTCGAGTTTCTGAATGTTAGGCTGAACAACACCGAACTTGTCGATACGGCTACGTACTACATTGTAAGAATTGGCGATTGCTGCTTCAACTTCTTTTTTGAGTGCAGCAATGACTTCTTTGTCTGTACTTTGTGTTGTCACTTCGCCCTTCAGTTGCTGTGTAGCAAAAACCTCTGCCAAACGTCCGTTAGGCTTTACTTGTTTGTAGGCATTAGTAAACAGAGTGATAAAATCTGTTTGTGATGTCTTTGCTTCTTCTTTTGCCATTGAGAAGGCTTTGAGATACTCTGGGTCTTTCTTGTGGTCAGCCAAGATATCAACAACATCTGGTACTGACACTTCAAGAATAACGTTCATACCGCCTTTTAGGTCAAGACCAAGACCGATACCAGTTTCACGGCACTGCTTAAACGTATATCCGAGCCAAACCTTTTCGTTTGCAATGGAATCAAGATACTCTCTTCCTTCCTCTTCGCCCATTGCGGCAGCCTTATTCTCATAATGACTAGTCACGAAAGTGAATGAAAGGTAGAAAATACATACTAACGCTAAAGCGATTGCTATGAACTTTACAATTCCTTTGTTTTGCATGATTTTTAGTTTTATTTATTATTTGTTTTGTTTACTGATTGTAATTAAGCGTGCAAATATACGACATTTTTTTGTATTTCATTGCATTAAACATCAAAATAATATGTAAATATTATTGTTTTTGTTTCTTTTTCAGCCAACAATACAATGGATAATGGTCGCTGCCTGTTGCCTCATTGTCCACTTTTGCTCCATACGCCTGCAGGTTTTTTGAGCAGTATATGTTGTCTATTCTAAAGTTGAATCCCTTCTCATTGAAAGACCAGCCAGGTCCATTGCCTGACGACACATAGCAGTTTGTGAGTTCTTCTCCTAAAAGATGGTTTGTATATGAAAGAGGATTATCATTAAAATCACCACACAAGATGATGTTTGCATCTTTATTTTTCTTGATAAAATCGAGCAAAACATGTGTTTGCTTTGCACGTATAGCATTCACTGCCGACAACTTACGTGACAGAAACAATGATTCGCTCTTTATGGAATCTTTGTCTATATTTCGGTCTTTAATGTCTTTCAGCATATCGACATATCCATCCTTATCTTCTTTCGACAGATTATAACTTTCAAGGTGTACATTGATGAGGATAACCTCTTCTCCATTGATATCGAGCCAGAATGCGCAAGCTGAATTTCCTTTCGATTCTATCGGTATAGTATATTTCTTTTTTATAGGGTATTTACTGAATACTATCAGGTCGTTGTCTGCTGGTTCACCGTCGTCAAGGGTTCCCACATAATCGTACTGACTGAGAGTGCTTTTCACACTGTCAATGGCTATACTAGTTTTGGCACTTTCCTGCAAGCAGACAATGTCTGCATCACAGTCTTTGATATATTTAAGTATTGGGATATCGGGAAAGTCTTCATCTGTCAGATGTCCGAAACTCCACGTATTGTATGTCAGTATCTTTATTGCATCATCTGGCGTGGATTTCGGTATGTTAAGCGGACAATAGGAGCGTATCGGTCCTATACACAAGAGGAGACCTGCTAAAGGAAGAAGCATCTTCTTCTTATTTATAAACAGCCACAGCAGGATGAAGACTATATTTGCTAAAAGAAAAAATGGAAACACTAGGCTCCATGTTGACACGAAAGGAAATGACTCAGGGTTGGCATATCCGCTGTATCCAGTGATAATCATCAAGAGGATTACCACTGAATTGATCACAGCGATGACATTTGAAATTATTTTTCTCAGTATGAAAATCATCTGAAAAACCGTCCTATAGGACCCATATCGTCATAATAGTTCCGACGTCTCCTTCCTTTTTGCCAGTAGCGTATGAGAAGATAGCCGAACAACATACCCCCAAGATGAGCAAAATGTGCAACATTGTCATTACCATAACTCGCTATACCAGATACCAATTCCAAGACTACATAGAAAGTTATGAACCATTTTGCTTTTATCGGTATCGGAAGTGGGAAGATAAAGATTCTTTCATTTGGAAATATCATACCGAATGCCAGCAATATACCATAGATTGCTCCAGAAGCACCTACTGTTGTCCATGAATTCAAGAACTGACTCATGGCTATTACGGTATGTCCATCAATGTTAACTGTTTGGTATGCAGCCAACCCCTGAACATAAAATGACACCAATTGTACCAGTTCCTGTATGAGTCCTGCACCTATACCACAGACGAGATAATAGGTAAGGAAACGTTTTTCTCCCATGACACGTTCTATCGTCATACCAAACATCCACAAAGCAAACATATTAAATAATATGTGCGAGAAGTTGGCATGCATGAACATGTAGGTCACCAGTTGATAAATATGGAAGTCTGGTGCCTTGAAGAAATGCAGACCTAAAATAGCATTTAGGTCCACACCTCTCATTTGGAAAACGTACATTGCAAAGAACGCTATTGCATTAATTATCAATAGGTTCTTTGTTACTGTAGGAATACGCATAGTCTATTATGGTTGTTTGCCAATATATGCCAAGATACCTCCATCGACATACAGTACATGACCGTTTACTGCATCTGATGCATGTGATGCCAGGAATACTGCAGGTCCACCCAGTTCTGATGGGTCGAGCCAACGTCCTGCTGGAGTCTTTGCGCAGATGAATGAATCAAATGGATGACGGCTGCCGTCTGGCTGTCTCTCACGGAGAGGAGCCGTCTGCGGAGTAGCGATATAACCAGGACCAATTCCGTTGCATTGGATATTGTACTCACCATACTCAGAGCATATGTTACGAGTGAGCATCTTCAGACCACCTTTTGCTGCTGCGTACGCAGAAACCGTTTCGCGACCGAGTTCAGACATCATAGAACAGATGTTTATGATCTTTCCCTCTCTTCTTTCCATCATCTCAGGAAGGACAGCTGAACTTACGATATATGGTGCTACGAGGTCCACGTCGATGACCTGTTGGAATTCAGCACGCTTCATCTCATGCATAGGGATGCGCTTGATGATACCTGCATTGTTTACAAGAATGTCAATCTGACCTACTTCCTTATGTATTGTCTCAACAAGAGCCTTCACATCGTCTTCTTTTGTAACGTCGCATACATAGCCTTTTACATTGCTTATGCCAGCCTCCTTATAGTTGTTCAAACCACGCTCAAGAGCAGCCTCATTGATGTCATTGAAGATGATAGTCTTTATGCCTGCAGCAACGAAAGCCTTTGCAATGTTAAAACCAATGCCATAAGATGCGCCCGTTATCCACGCATTCTTACCTTCAAGTGAAAATAGATTAGCCATAATTATTTGATTTTCTGTTTATTACAATAATAATCTTATTTGAGGTCTGTAATCTTTGAGAAGTCTTGATCTCCATAATCGAGATTTTCTCCACCCATTCCCCAGATGAATGTATAGTTATGAGTTGCAGCAGCAGAGTGAATGCTCCATTCTGGTGACAACACAGCCTGATCACCCTTCATCCAGATGTGACGAGTCTCATCTACCTCGCCCATGAAATGACATACAGCCTGTTCTTCTGGTACTTCAAAATAGAAATATGCCTCCATTCTGCGTGAGTGTACGTGTGCTGGCATAGTATTCCATACACTACCTGTTGCCAGTTCTGTCATACCCATCTGCAACTGACATGTAGGAAGAACTTGATTTACAATCATCTTGTTTATATCGCGTTCATTACTCATCTCAAGGCTACCCATGTGAGCAACAACAGCATCTTTCTTTGTTATCTTCTTGCAAGGATAGTTCTTGTGTGCAGTTGTTGAGTTGAAATAGAATTTGGCAGGAGTCGTTGCGTCTTTGCTGATAAAGACAACATCTCTGTCACCACTACCAATATACAATGCTTCCTTATAACCAAGTTCAAAAGTCTCGTCGCCGACCTTTACTGTTCCTTCACCACCAACATTAAAGATTCCAACCTCGCGGCGTGTAGTGAAAAACGGTGCTTTCAACGGGTCAATGGCTTCAAGTTTCAATTCTTCTTTTACAGGCATTGCACCGCCAACAACCATACGGTCATACATAGAATAAACCATGTTGACCTCATCGCTAACAAATAATGTTTCTATTAAAAAATCACGACGAATACGTTTGGTGTCATAATTCTTTGCATCTTCAGGATGAGATGCATAGCGGATTTCATAATTTGTTTTCATATCATTATATTTTATCAGTTAATTTATCCAACTACACTTCCTGGTTTTACGTTTCTTGATACAGTGGTGAGAACAAGACTTTCGTCTGCATCTACTGCTGACAGTATCATACCATTGCTGACCAAACCATTCTTAAACTCTTTCGGAGCGAAGTTTGCAATGAACAATACCTGCTTGCCAACAAGTTTCTCAGGTTCTGTATAGTATTTTGCGATACCACTGACGATGGTTCTTTTTTCCATTCCATCATCAATAAGGAAACGAAGAAGTTTGTTCATCTTCGGCACTTTCTCACATTCCAATACTGTACCCACGCGAATGTCCAGTTTTTCAAAGTCGTCAAACGAGCAAACAGGTTTTACAGGCTCAACAGGAGTGGCTTCTGCCTCATTCTGTTTCTTTGTTGCCTCCAGTTTATCTATCTGCATCTGGATGACGTCGTCTTCTATCTTTTCAAACAACAGAGACGGTTCACCGAGTTTCTTTCCGGCAGGTAAGATGTCCATTTTCCCTAACTGTTCCCAACTGAAGTCGCAGAGATTCAGCATCTCGCGTAATTTCTTACTGCTCATCGGCAGGAACGGTTCAAAGGCAATAGACAAGTTTGCTGTGAGTTGCAGAGAAACAAAAATTATTGTCTTTACCCTTTCTGGGTCCGTCTTCACAACCTTCCAAGGTTCAGAGTCAGCAATGTATTTATTTCCGATTCGTGCAAGGTTCATTGCCTCTTTTTGTGCATCACGGAACTTATACTGGTCAAGTAATGATTCCATTCTATCCTTGATGTCACGGAATTCTGCTATCGTCTGTTTATCGTAATCAGTAAGTTCACCTCCTTCTGGCACGATGCTGTCATAATATTTCTTCGTCAACTGCAGAGCACGGTTTACGAAATTTCCATATACAGCAACCAGTTCATTGTTGTTGCGTGCCTGATAGTCTTTCCAAGTAAAATCATTATCTTTTGTTTCAGGAGCATTTGCTGTCAGCACGTAACGCAGTACATCCTGTTTGCCTGGCAACTCTTCAAGATATTCATTGAGCCATACTGCCCAATTTTTTGAAGTACTTATCTTGTCACCTTCAAGGTTAAGGAACTCGTTTGAAGGAACATTCTCTGGCAATATATATTTGCCGTGTGCCTTCAACATTGATGGGAATACGATGCAATGAAATACGATGTTGTCTTTTCCTATGAAGCACACCATCTTTGTTTCTTCATCCTGCCACCACTGTTCCCATTTTCCATATTTCTCTGGTTGTGCATCACATAGTTCCTTCGTATTGCTGATATAGC
Source organism: Candidatus Equicola stercoris (assembly GCA_018065415.1). Lineage (GTDB taxonomy): Bacteria > Bacteroidota > Bacteroidia > Bacteroidales > Bacteroidaceae > Prevotella. Next base: position 18,544 of record JAGHTI010000079.1, on the reverse strand, counting down.
CGATAGGTGCATCAAACCATACATACAGCACCTTACCTTCTGCACCTTCCACAGGAACAGGGATACCCCAACTGAGGTCACGTGTCACCGCACGAGGACGCAATCCGCTGTCGAGCCAACTCTTACACTGACCATAAACATTCGGACGCCATTCCTTGTGTCCTTCCAATATCCATTCTTCCAACCATTGCTGATATTGATCCAAAGGAAGGTACCAATGTTTCGTTGCTTTCTTTACAAGTGGATTGCCTGTGACAGCATTATAAGGATCTTTCAGTTCTTCAGGAGAAAGGTCACGACCACATTTCTCACACTGGTCACCATAAGCACCTTCATTACCACAATGAGGACATGTGCCACGGATATTACGGTCTGTAAGGAACTCTCCTTCTTTTTCGTCGTAATACTGCTCACTTTCCATCTGAATGAACTTCCCATCATCATACAGTTTGCGGAAAAAGTCGGCTGCAAACTTATGATGAATGTCTGATGTGGTGCGTGAATATACATCAAAAGAGATGCCGAAATCAGCAAAACTCTTCTTTATAATAGAATGATAACGATCCACTACATCCTGTGGGGTACAACCTTCCTGTCGAGCACGGATGGTAACCGGAACTCCATGTTCATCACTGCCACCAACAAAAAGTACATCTTCACCTTTCAAACGGAGATAACGGCTGTATATATCTGCAGGTATATACACTCCAGCCATGTGACCGATATGGACAGGTCCGTTGGCATAAGGTAATGCAGACGTTATAAGTGTTCTCTTAAATTTCTTTTCCATATAAATTCTTTCTAACAAAACAAATAGCCTACCCCCATCCCCTCCCTGAAAGGAGGGGCTTCAAAAAGTCCTTCCCCTCAGGGGAGGAATTAGGAGAGGCCATCAAGCATCGATAGTTGCGTAATGAGCATTCTTTTCAATGAACTCACGACGTGGTTCTACATCATCGCCCATTAACATTGAGAAGATTTCATCTGCCTGTGCAGCATTTTCAATGTTTACTTGCTTCAGCAGACGTGTGCTTGGATCCATTGTCGTCTCCCACAACTGTTCTGGATTCATTTCACCAAGACCTTTGTATCGCTGTGTGTGTATGCCAGCTTCTGTTCCATCCCCATACTTATCCATAAAGCGCAAACGGTCAACTTCCGTATAACAATACTCTGTCACCTTGCCCTTTGTGCAACGATAGAGTGGAGGATTCGCAATATACAGATGTCCTTGCTGAATAATCTCTGGCATATAACGATAGAAGAGTGTCATGATGAGAGTATCTATATGACGACCATCCACATCGGCATCGGTCATGATGATGATCTTGTCATAACGCAGTTTTGACAAATCAACAGCATTGTCATCGCCATCAAGTCCGAAACGGATACCGATACTCTGTATGATGTTCATTACCGACTCTGAATCAAACACCTTATGGCGCATCACCTTTTCTACATTCAAAATCTTACCGCGTAATGGAAGAATTGCCTGGAAATGTCTGTCGCGCCCCTGTTTTGCAGAACCGCCGGCAGAGTCACCCTCAACAAGGAATATCTCACATTCGTGAGGATCTCTGTTAGAGCAGTCGGCCAACTTACCTGGAAGTCCACCGCCCGTCATAGGGTTCTTGCGCTGCACGTTTTCGCGAGCCTTACGAGCTGCAATACGAGCCTGTGCTGCCAACACCACCTTATCGACGATAAGTTTTGCTTCCTTCGGATGTTCCTCAAGATAGTTCTGCAAAGCCTCGCCAACAGCTTGTTGCACAGCACCGGCAACCTCAGAGTTACCAAGCTTTGTCTTAGTCTGTCCCTCAAACTGAGGCTCTGCAACCTTTATTGATATCACAGCAGTAAGACCTTCACGGAAGTCCTCACCAGAAATCTCTATCTTACCTTTTTCAAGAGTCTTTGAAATCTGTGAATCATTGTCAGCATACTTCTTCAAAGTACGTGTCAATGCCATACGGAAACCTTGAAGATGAGTACCACCTTCTATAGTGTTAATATTGTTCACATAAGAATGGAGGTTTTCACTATAATCAGTGTTATACATTATAGCAACCTCAATAGGTGTGTTCTGCTTCTCAGTCTTTATGTATATCACATCGTCGAAAAGATGATTACGATGACGGTCTATGAAACGTACAAAATCTTTGAGGCCACCTTCAGAGTAGAAGACATCCTCACGAGTGTTACCCTGTTCATCCTTACGTTTGTCAAAAAGAGAAATCTTCAATCCAGCGTTAAGATACGCCAGTTCACGCATACGTGCTGCAAGGATATCATATTTGTATTCCGTAGTGGTGAAGATAGTAGCGTCTGGCCAAAACTGCTGACGAGTACCACATTTGTCAATCTCACCGACAACCTTCACAGGATACAGAGCCTTACCTTTCTCATATTCTTGTTGATAGATTTTGCCATCACGATAAACCTGTGAGAGCATGTGTGATGACAATGCATTGACACAAGACACACCTACACCATGCAGACCACCGGAAACCTTGTAAGAGCCCTTATCGAATTTACCGCCGGCATGAAGGACAGTCATCACAACCTCCAAAGCCGACTTATGCTCTTTCTTATGCTCATCAACAGGAATACCACGACCGTTATCAAGGACAACAATAGAACCATCTTCTTCTATTGTAACCTCTATCTCGGTACAATATCCTGCCAAAGCCTCATCGATGGAGTTATCGACAGTTTCATAAACCAGATGATGAAGACCTTTTTCGGAAATATCACCTATATACATTGCTGGACGCTTACGCACAGCCTCAAGTCCCTCAAGGACCTGAATGTTACTGGCAGAATAATTCTCTGCGTTATTTTTGATTTCTTCTGACATAATCTTTTGTTTCAACAGTGAAAATCACTTGTATTTTCTGCAAAGATAGCAAAAAAAAGATTATTAGCAGTATGCTAATAAACGTTTTTTAAGAAAAAAATAAAAAAAAATCGTTGTTTTCACAACGACTTCATATTTTTTATCAGTTTAAGGTTAACCCATGCTTGAATTTTCAACCTTAAACATTCGATTTCTAAGACCTAATTACTTCTTAAGAGAATTCAAATGCAAAGCAAGACTTGACTTGAGGTTTGCAGCCTTATTTTTATGGATGATATTGGTCTTTGCCAACTTATCAAGCATTTTCTGCACCTTTGGATACAATTCTGTTGCTTCCTTAACGTCAGTAAGAGCACGGAACTTACGAACTGCATTACGCATAGTCTTTGCATAGTATTTGTTGTGCAAAGTTTTTGTCTTTGTCTGACGGATTCTCTTTACAGATGATTTGTGATTTGCCATTTTATCTTTTCTTATTTTTATTTACCTTTCATTCTTATGTAGTCCCTAGGAGAGTCGAACTCCTCTTTAGAGAATGAAAATCTCTCGTCCTAGCCGATAGACGAAGGGACCATCGCCAAAAAGCGGGTGCAAAAATACAACCTTTTTTCTAAACTTCCAAATTTTTCGGGGTTTTTCTTGATTTTGAATCTATAAATCCTATAAATCTAGAAAACCTAGATACACTATAAACACTATAAACACTAGATGCCCTGGAAAATCTATGACTTTAACTTGAAATTAACAGGCAATGTGTACCAAACGCGCACAGGATTACCATTCTGTTTGGCAGGAATCCATTTCGGCATAGACTTCACAACGCGCATCGCCTCCTGGTCAAGCCAAGGATCAATAGACCTCGCTAACTGTATTTCACCTATAGAGCCATCTTTCTCAACAACGAAGCGGACAACCACACGACCTTCAATTTTACGAAACTTCGCAATTTTAGGATAATTGATATGCTCATCAAGCCAAGCTCTCATCACAGAATCGCCATCCTCGAATTGTGGCATCTGTTCAACAACATCGTACACCTTGATATCTTCATCTTGCGTCTGTGCATAAGAAGACATTACAAAGCATATCAACAAACCAAATAAAAAAACATATTTCTTCATTATCTCACTATTCATTTATATAAATAAGTTTACTTTATGTTGAGCAAAGTCATAATAGGTAACAAACTGTTCGCCTCGTGACTTGAGGGTTTTGATGAGACGGTCTAATCGCTCTTGCATCTGCTTACCACTATGGTTGCGGATGATGAATGGCATTCGGAACTCTGGATGTTCTTTGAGTTCATAGAACTCCCACGGATGGAAATAAGTGTTGAAATATCCGTCTTTCTTCAGCGTGCGAAGGACAAGCCAATGATAGAACTTTTCAGGGAAGTTGTGTAGAGAGAGCCAAAAGAGCGGTATGCGCAACAGTGGTGTTACGGAAGCTGGTATCTGCAAGACACCATCTTTCATGAAGGCAGTGCGCGGGGCAGTGAGATGCATATAACGTCCGGGAATAAATGCCGGATTCAACGAGGAGTTATACACATAACCATTCTTCTGCAGTTCGTCGTCGCTGACAGGAAACATTCGTGGCTGTCGGTAGCCATGACAGACAATGTTCATCTGTTTCTCTATATACTGCTTAGACTCACGAACATCAGTAGCTTTCGGTTGCCAATGGTCACAGCCGTGGCATGCTATCTCATGTCCTTCTGCCTGTATTCGCTGCATGGTGGCAGGAGCATGACGGACGAAGTTGGCTGTGCAATAAAATGTTGCCTTAACATCATTTGCTTTCAGAATGTCGAGAATCTTCTCGGTGCCGTATATGGACACCGCCATTCCTTGTTCAAGTGAGAAGTCCACACCATGTTCGCGTGGGACGTCAAATTCTTCTGTATCAAAACTTAATAGTATCACTTTATGCGTTTGTTTTATGCAAAGGTAAGAAAGTTTTTAGTATTTTTGCAGAAATCTTAAAATTTAAACTCATAAACTTCACAACGATATGATACGATTGGCATTGGTATTACCATGTTATAATGAGGAGGAAATTCTTCATCTGTCTGCAAAGAAACTGGACACGCTGTTCAAAGACCTCATGGAAAGGAAGAAGATAAGCACGGACAGTTTTGCTCTGTTTGTCAATGACGGCAGTAAGGATGCAACATGGGATATCATTGCACAACTGCACGATGAATATCCGTTTGTGAAGGGGCTGAACCTCGCACACAACGTTGGACATCAGTCGGCTATCTTTGCCGGCATGATGAAGGCGAAGGATATGTGTGATGGTCTCATCACCATAGATGCTGACCTTCAGGACGATTTGATGTGTATAGAGCAGATGGTAGATGCTTATGCACAAGGCTATGACGTGGTATATGGCGTGAAATCAGAAAGAAAGGCTGACTCATGGATGAAGAGAATGTCGGCACAGATGTTCTACAAACTACAGAAGAAGATGGGTGTGGATATGGTGTATAACCATGCTGACTTCCGTTTCATCAGCAAGAGGGTTGCAGAAGCTCTGTCCCGATACCCAGAGCGAAACCTGTATCTGAGAGGACTCATACCACAGATAGGATTCTCTTCCACTACGGTTGAGGACAAGCTCAGCGAGCGCGAGGCAGGCAAGTCGAAATATACACTTAGCAAGATGCTGAACCTTGCTCTTGACGGGATAACATCGTTTTCATCAAAACCACTCTACTATGTGGTAAATACTGGTGTGACGTTTATCCTTATCAGCATAATCATCGCCATATATGTCTTCATCTCTCTCATCAATGGTAATGCCGTTCATGGATGGGCTTCTCTCATCCTGTCAATATGGTTCGTGGGAGGTGTCGTCCTCATCGCTCTCGGATGTGTGGGTGCGTATGTGGGAAAGATATATCAAGAAGTAAAACGTCGTCCGCTGTATAACGAAAAGGATTTCCTTGACTGATGAAATTTTCTAAGGAGGAGTTATACAGGATAATGCGTTTCGGCATTATCGGTGTTCTGGCAACAGGAATACACTATGGCACGTATCTCATATTGTTGTTATGGCTGTCGCCAAGCATATCCTATACAGGTGGATATGCTGTGGGCTTTTGCGTAAACTATGTGCTGACAACTTATTTCACCTTCCGCACCAAGTCGTCAGTGAGAAATGCTACGGGGTTTACCATAAGCCATGTGATAAACTATCTGCTTGAACTGGGCGTACTGAACATCTTCCTGTACTTCGGAATGGGTAAACAACTGGCGGGGATAGTGACTCTTATTGCCGTGACTCCTGTGAACTACCTTATTCTGCGCCTTGTTTATCTATGGAAACGATAGGAAAGATGCAGGCAATTTTTTTGAAAAAAGAAAAAATGCTTACTTTTGCATTCAACAGAAAAACATATAAGGAGTAAAGAAAAATGAAAAAATCTTCTACTACGTTAAAGACCGTGTTGGCACTAATGGCAAACCTTTCTGTAGTGTTTGTGTGTTTCACAATTACGAGGATAGTGTTCATGATGTGCAACATGAACCTCTTTGAATCGCACCTCACGTGGAGTTATGCGTTAAGACTGCTTGTCAGCGGACTGCGTTTTGACTGTACCGCCATACTCTACTTGAACTGCTGGATGATACTCCTCTTCCTATTGCCATGCCACAAGAAGGAAGGCTGGAAGTGGTATTATCCAACGTTGAGGGTGGTCTTTGTCATAGTCAACTTCATTGGAATTGTCGCCAACCTTTGCGACTGCGCTTATTTCCCGTTCACTGGACGCAGGACAACGTGGAATGTACTGACAGAGTTTGGTAACGAAAGCAATATCCTCGGCATAGTATTAAAGGAGAGTCTGCCATATTGGTATTTGTTCCCTATAGGAATATTGCTTTGCTTTGGGCTGTGGAAATTGTTTAGAAGTCCAGTGACAAATGCAAAACCTATTAGCAAAGGGTTAATAAAATATTATATCTCACACGTAATATTGTTGGCTTTGGCGTCTGGACTTACCGTTGCAGGAATGCGTGGTGGCTTCACTACAGCAGTGCGACCAATCACTTTGTCGAATGCCAATCAGTATGTTGACCATGCAATTGATGCTGGCATAGTGCTCAATACACCATTCTGCATAATGCGAACTATAGGTAAGAAACCTTTTACCGAGCATAGATATATGGACGATAGAGAAGCCCAGTCGCTATTCTCTCCGTTGCATGAAGTGTCAGACAGCATAGGGATGAAGAAGATGAATGTTGTTGTGTTCATACTTGAAAGCTTTGGACAGCAAGCAATGGCACGTGGATGTATGCCATTCCTTAGCGAGTTGGCAAAGCAAGGAGTGTCGTTCACATATAGTTATGCCTGCGGAAGGAAGAGCATCGACGGCATGCCATCGGTTCTTTCTTCGATACCAAGCCTTGTAGAACCATTCTTCCTTACGCCTGCCGCACTTAACGACCTATCGGGAATTGCCGGAGAACTGACACGAAAAAATGGATATTCTTCAGCATTTTTCCACGGAGCAGAGAATGGCAGCATGGGATTTCAGGCTTTTGCCAACGCCACTGGATTCGAGAAATACTATGGTCGTACGGAGTATAATCAGGATTCAAGATATAATGGCGACAAGGATTTTGATGGTACTTGGGCGATATGGGATGAGGAATTCCTGCAGTTTTATTGCGACAAGATGGGCGAGATGAGCGAACCTTTCGTCACTTCAGTGTTCACAGCATCGTCGCATTCACCTTTCGCCATACCTGAACGATACAAGGAAGTTTATCCTCCGTCAGAGCCAAAAGTGTTCTCTTGTATTAAGTATAGTGACAACGCTTTGCGTCTTTTCTTTGAGAAAGCACAAAAGCAGCCGTGGTTTAAGAACACGCTGTTTGTCTTGACAGCCGACCATATTAGCGAGTCAATAGACCAAGAATTCCTGACCGACCTCGGCGTGTTCAGGATTCCGATAATAATCTATTCGCCAGCAATGCCAGAACTTACCAATGTGGACCCAGACAAACTCGTGAGCCAAGCAGACATAATGCCGACTGTTTTTGGACTTTTACACTATGACAAGCCTTATATCTCCTTTGGACAAGATGCTTTAAACACAAAGAAAGAAGATAAGTTCATCTTGAACTATCAGCCTGGTAGTGGGCTCTATCAGTATGTTCAAGGAGATTGGATGTTGCAGTTTGATGGGGAAAAGACTGTTCATGCCTATCGTTTTAAGGAAGACAAGTTGTTGAAAAAAGACCTTAATGGCTCTCAGCCAAAAGAATATGAGAGACGACTGAAAAGCATCATTCAGCAATATATGTATAGGATGAACCATAATGAACTTGTGGTGAGGTGAGAGGTTTTGAAGTTCTGAGGTTCTAAGGTTCTGAAGTTCTGAGGTTCTGAAGTTCTGAGGTTCTGAAGTTCTGAGGTTTTGAAGTTCTGAGGTTCTGAAGTTTAGAAGTGAAAGATAAAAAACGTAAATAATGAAAAAAATAAAATTTTCGATTAGAAAAACACTCTCCGTTATAGTTCTGGTTGGTGTTGCGATATGGGTTGGGAAACAATGGGATTCGTGGTTTCACAATCCAGAAGAACAGCCATACGTTGTAAGCACATCGCCAACAAGAATAATCTTGACATTCGGCAATGAAGGAGAACAGTCAAGGTTTGTTTCGTGGATGTGCGACACAATAGTACACGACGATGCGGCACTTCTTATTGCCGATGGACACGACACAACAACGATAAAGGCTATTGGCGAAATATTCCATTCGCGTGCTGGTAAAGCAGCTTTCTATCGTGCAGAAGTAAAAAGACTTGATGCATCAAAGGAATATCAGTATTCAGTCATTACTAATGGTCGGCAGTCAAAGTGGTATTCTTTCCGCACATATAACCCTGAAGCAGATAAGTTCTCATTTATGTTCGTAGGCGATGTTCAGGATACTATTGGCGGGAAAACCAATGAAATTTTGCGAGAAGCACTGTCGAAACACCCAGAGGTAGAGTTTATTGCATTCGGTGGTGACCTTGTCGAACGACCTACTGATGCATATTGGGCAGAGACATTTCGTAGCATTGACAGCATTTGCACCGCAATGCCTGTGGTCAATATCTTTGGCAATCATGATTATCTAAAAAGCATCATTAGGCATAGTGAACGTCGTTCCGCTCTAGTCTTTCCATATTTTCTGAAAGGAATGGAAGAGCGTGGTGACGATAATCATTTGTTTAGTTTCTCTTACCATAACGTTTCTTTCTTCCTGCTTGACTCTAATCGTGAGGCATGGTACCTTATTGGTCAACGGAATTGGCTCAAAGAGAATCTGGGGGATACAGATGCTACACATAAGATTGTCATGCTCCATCATCCTCTTTATTCCGTAAAAAGAAAGAACAATAATCTAATCCAACGGTGGTTTTTCAACGATATTATCAAGGACGGTGGCGTTGACCTAGTCATGCAAGGGCATGAGCATGCTTATAGTCATTGTACTTCAGACGAAAAACCTTTAAAGGGAAATGTCTGCACCAATAAACCACTTTACACCATAAGCCACTGTTCGCCGAAGAACTATAACATTCATCCGACAGAACGTTTCTATCCAGTCAAAAGCGATAGTCGGTATTATCAGATAGTAGATATTAACAAGGAAACTATAACAATGCGTGGATACGATGCCGTCAGTGGGACTCTCATTGACAGTGTAGTGATAAGGTAGGGGCAAATTTTTCGAGATTTCGAGATTTTATCTTCACATCTCTATTTTCTCAATGGCTTTGTTTGGTCCTTTCCAACCATTCTTCCTTGGTGCGACTCCATCGTTTGTGTGTCCACAACCATAATTCCGGGCAACGTTTGATGTCTTTTTCAAACATTTCCATGAAACGGTCGGTAACCTTGAAGTCTTCCACTTTCTTTGAATCGTGGAACATAGGAATAAACTCTACCTCGTAGTAACCACGTTTCGGACGGAGAACCCTCATGTAATACATCATGGCATCAAACTTCTTTCCCATCTGCTCGCCACCTGTGAAGACAGCTGTATCATGATTGAGAAATGGCGTGAAGTGATGGATGTTTTCCCATTTCGGCTGTTGGTCACTGATGAGTCCCAACCAAATCTTTGAGCCTTTGTTACGTTCATTGATAAGAATACGAAGTGCCGATTTCATCGGGATACTCAATCCACCATATCTATTACGGAGACTGAGGAACAACCTATCCATAACCTTGTTGTACAATGGATGATAAATCTGTGCACATTGATAGCCAGGTGCCCAATACTGCAACGAGGCTATCCATTCCCAATTGCCATAATGACCAAGATAACAGAATGCATCGTCCTTACCACCATCAAAACCGTTCTTTATAGGCCCCATGCCTTTGAAGGTGAGATGACGCATCATCTCTTCTTTTGACATTGAGAATTGTTTTATTGTCTCAAGCCAAAGGTCGCAGAAAAAACGGTAGAACTTGCGTTCTATCGTCTTTATCTCCTTGATGGATTTTTCTGGAAAAGACGTTACAAGATTCTCACGGACAACCTTTCTTCTATATACGAGTCTCACGATTGGACTTATGCAATCACTCAATACGTACAGACACCGAAATGGCAGAAGTGAGATTGCCCAGAGAATGAATGTAACAATCTTATACATAATTTTTTAGTCAACGGCTTAATCCTTCACGTACTCGCTAAAGTCAGTAAGGTGCATATCGCCCTTTCTGTTCAGCGTGTCGTGCATAGCAAATGCTGCTGGCAGATAATGAGGAGTCTGACCACCTTTTGTGAGTTTGAGGTAGTCCCACAACAACTGCTTATAGTCAGGATGAGCACAGTTCTCAATGATGAGTTGTGCACGTTCTCTCGGACTCTTTCCACGCAAGTCGGCAACGCCCTGTTCAGTAACGATGACATTGACATCATGTTCTGAATGGTCGGAATGACTTACAAATGGTACTATTGAAGATATAAGACCATTCTTTGCAGTACTTGGACATGTAAAGATGCTTATGTATGCATTTCTTTCAAAGTCACCGCTTCCACCAATACCATTCATCATCTTCGTACCACCGATATGAGTAGAGTTTGCATTACCGTAAATATCTACTTCTATGGCTGTGTTGATGGCGATGACACCAAGACGGCGGATGACCTCAGGAGAGTTAGACAACTCACTAGGACGGAGTACCAGATGGTCCTTGAAATAATCTATGTTGTCATAAATCTTATACAGACATTCGTTGGATACGGTAAGTGAACATGTACTTGCATTGACAACACGTCCTTTTTCCATAAGTCCTACGACTGCATCCTGCAAGACTTCCGTATATACATTGAAGTTAGGGACATGCTTGTCTTCACCCAGAGCACCAAGGATGGCGTTTGCAGTACTGCCTACACCACTCTGCAACGGCAGGAATGTGTTAGGGATGATACCTCTATGCATATCTGCTACGAGGAACTCTGCCACATTATAACCTATGGTATCAGTAATCTCTGATGCATCAGAGAAAGCACGTGCCTCATCAGGGATGTTACACTCTACGACACCTACAATCTTCTTAGGATCTATCTGCACGTAAGGAGTACCTATCTTGTCGCCAGGATGTACGATAGGAATAGGCTGGCGGTAAGGAGGGTCCTGCAGTTCATACACATCGTGCAAGTGCATGGCACTCTTCGTATGGAATGAGTTTAGTTCGATGATAATCTTCTTTGCTACGCGAGCCACAGTAGGAGCGATGCCGCCAGCTGCTGTGAGATATGCCTTACCATCGTCTGTTATCTCGCACACCTCAAGGATACCCCAGTCGCATTGTCCCATAAAACCATAACGTAGTTCCTGTGCCATCTGGCTGAGATGAATATCGTTGTATGCCAGTTCTCCAGCGTTGACATGTTTACGAAAATCTGGGTTTGTAGTATAAGGAGCACGGTAACGGATAGCCTGCACATTACTCAGCACACCGTCAGTACTCTGTCCTGTTGATGCACCAGTAAAGATGCCAACTTTGAACGGACGTCCTGCAGCATGTTCTGCTTCTGCTATTTTTGCCAACTCACGAGTGACAGCCTTCGCTGTTCCGGCTGGCGTAAAACCACTCAAACCGATGTTTTCTCCATCCTTAATCATTGCAGCAGCCTCTGCTGCAGTAAGTTTTGTAAATGCCATTTTTATATTTTTTTATTTGTTTATTATCTTTCGCGCAAAATTAGTAAAAATAATCTAATCCTGGGTTATTAGTTTATAAAGTTTGTCGGAAGGACGTATCTTGCTTTCAATAGGTATGGATACCGACTGTCCTTTCAAGGCCTCATCCACTACTTTCAAATCGACACGTATCTCATCGGCAGTGTAGTAGATGACACCTGTTGTAGGTCCTGTGATGAGCAGACGGTCGCCCTTACTGAAGCCTCCTGCTTCCAGTTTGAACTCTGCCACTCCGATATTACTGAAATACCGTACTCCTTTGCCGATATATACTTTTTTTTCCGTAGCATTTGAGCCATAGTTACTATTCCATTCACCCAACTTCTGACCGAGATAATAGCCATCCCAAAAACCACGATTGAAAACTGTTGCCAGTTTCCTATCCCATTCATCACAACGCTCCTTCCAGTTGTCCGGCTTACCGTCAGCAACAATGTCTATAGCCTCACGATAACAGGATACGACAGTATATACATATTCAGCAGAACGTGCACGACCTTCAATCTTAAACACTCTCACACCAGCTTTCATCATCCTATCGATGAAACGGATTGTTTTAAGGTCTTTAGGGGACATTATATATTTATTGTCCACCTCCAGTTCGTTGCCCGTCTCACGGTCGGTAAGGATATATCCCCTACGACAAATCTGCATGCACTCTCCACGGTTGGCACTACGTCCTGTATTGTCGAGTGACATATAACACTTGCCACTGACAGCCATGCAAAGTGCACCATGACAAAACATCTCTATACGTATGCGTTCACCCGAAGGGCCACATATATCCTGCACCTCTATCTGACGGTATATCTCTGCTACCTGCTCCAGATTGAGTTCACGTGCCAAGACGACAACATCAGCAAACTGTGCATAGAATTTCAGCGACTCAATGTTTGAGATGTTCAGTTGTGTAGATAGATGTACCTCCATGCCTTTCTGTCGGCAATACTGCATAACGGCAATGTCGCATGCAATAACAGCAGAGATACCTGCCTCAACGGCAGCATCTATAATCTCATGCATAGTGACAATATCTTCACCATAGATTATAGTGTTGACAGTAAGATATGACTTTATGCCTTTTTCTCGACATATCGAGGCTATGTCGCGCAGATCGTCAATAGAAAAATGATTTGCGCTGTGCGAGCGCATATTCAAAACACCGATGCCAAAGTAAACACTGTTGGCACCGGCTTGTATTGCAGCCTGCAGGCTCTCTAATGAGCCTACAGGAGCCATTATCTCATAATTATTCTTCACTGCGTTCTGGTCTTGGACCTTTGTTTTCACGACGGTTTCCACGTTCAGGACGAGGACGACGTTCACGCTCTACATATCCTTCTGGTTTCGGTGTCAGCACACGGTGAGAAAGCTTGAACTTACCAGTCTTCTTATCTACGTCAACAAGCTTGACGGTAATCTTGTCACCTTCCTTAAGACCTGCCTCTTCGACTGTCTCCAAACGGTTCCAACTGATTTCGCTGATATGCAACAAACCATCTTTACCTGGCATAAACTCAACGAACACACCATAAGGCATCAAAGAACGGACAACGCCTTCATATACCTCACCAATCTCTGGTACAGCGATGATAGCACGTATCTTTGCCAAGGCAGCTGTGATGCTATCCTTATCAGGACCGCTGACAACACACTGTCCTGTACCGTCTTCCAGTTCCTCGATAGTGATAGTTGTTCCTGTTTCTTCCTGTATGCCCTGTATTACCTTTCCGCCAGGACCTATGACAGCACCTATCATCTCTTTCTTGAGTATTATCATCTCCATACGTGGAACCTGAGGTTTGAACTCTGCACGTGGTTCAGAGATAACCTTCATCATCTCTCCCATGATATGCTCACGTCCAGCCTTTGCCTGCATGAGAGCCTTTTCAAGAATTTCGAAAGACAAACCATCACACTTTATATCCATCTGTGTAGCAGTAAGACCATATTTTGTTCCTGTGGTCTTGAAGTCCATATCTCCGAGGTGGTCTTCGTCTCCAAGGATATCACTGAGGATAGCATATTTGTCTTCACCAGGGTTCTTGATGAGTCCCATAGCGATACCAGATACTGGGTTTTTCAAAGGAACACCAGCATCCATGAGTGCAAGTGTACCTGCACACGTTGTCGCCATAGATGAAGAACCGTTTGATTCAAGGATATCGGAAACGACACGTACTGTATAAGGGAAGTCTTCTGGAATCTGTCCCTTGATACCACGCCATGCCAGATGACCATGACCAATCTCACGACGTCCTACACTTCTCTGAGCCTTTGCCTCACCAGTAGAGAAAGGAGGGAAGTTATAGTGAAGGAGGAAACGGCTGTAATAGCGTTCCAATGCTCCATCTACAAGTTTTTCATCAAGTTTTGTTCCCAGAGTTGCTGTTGCCAAAGCCTGTGTCTCACCACGAGTGAAGATAGCACTTCCGTGAGGGTAAGGCAGAGCTGGAACTTCGCACCATATAGGGCGGATGTCCGTTGTCTTACGACCATCAAGACGTATTCCCTCGTCGAGGATGCAACGACGCATTGCATCACGTTCTACATCATGATAATAACGCTCAATGAGTGTTGCCTTTTCTTCCTGTTCATCTTCAGTAAGTTCTGGATGAGTAGCAAGATAAGCCTCTTTATAATCTTCGCAAATCTTCTCGAAGGCAGCAGCACGCTCGTGCTTCTCCAAACCTTGCTTTGTAACATCATAAGCTGGCTGATAGCATACCTTCTTGACATCTGCGCGCAAGTCTTCATCATTAACTTCGTGGTTGTACTCACGTTTAACATCTGTACCTAATGCCTTCATCAACTCTTTCTGTAACTGGCACTGTGGTTTGATGGCATCATGTGCAGCTTTGAGAGCACCGAGCAGATCTTGCTCAGACACTTCCTTCATCTCACCTTCGACCATCATGATGTTCTCTTCCGTTGCACCTACCATGAGGTCCATATCTGCAGACTTCAACTGTTCGAAAGTTGGGTTGATGACAAATTCGCCATTGATACGTGCTACACGTACTTCTGATATCGGTCCTTCAAAAGGTATATCTGAACATGCAAGAGCTGCTGATGCAGCAAATCCTGCAAGTGCATCTGGCATATCAACTCCGTCAGCAGAAAATACTATCACATTTACATATACTTCTGCATGATAATTTGAAGGGAACAATGGGCGGAGTGCGCGGTCAACAAGACGGCAAGTGAGAATCTCCTCATCACTTGGCTTGCCTTCACGCTTTGTAAAACCTCCAGGGAATCGGCCTGCTGCCGAATATTTTTCACGATACTCAACCTGAAGAGGCATAAAATCTGTTCCCGGTACAGCATCCTGTGCTCCACAGACAGTTGCAATAAGTACGGTGTTATTCATCTTCAACATCACGGCACCGTCTGCCTGCTTTGCTAAACGTCCTGTTTCAATGCTGATTTCTCTTCCGTCAGGCAATGAAACTTTCTTTGTAATTACATTCATAACTTTTTCTTAAACATCTAAAATTTAACATCTACATTATACACATCTTGTATAAATCGGTCGCGAAGTTACTATAAAATAAGGAGTAAGCCAAAAAAAGGAATAAAAATTATGGTTACTTCTGCCCTTGAGCATTATAGATAACAACCTTGTCAGGATATCTGTCTTTATATTCTTTTATCGCCTTTTCAACGCAGGACTTGTCTGTCTTTCCTTTCTTGGTAATGCGCATCCACTGGCGTGGTGCAAGGTTTTTACCTTCGGTCGGAGCCCATAGACCATCTTGCGTATAATGCCAGTAACGGATATCTATCACATCAACAATCTTAGACAGACGAGGGTCGGCGAGTATAGCATCGGTAGCATCTTTTGTGCAACTTATTGCTACATGAGGGTGTTTACCTGTCTCTGCTTCCCATTCGGCAATTGTCTCAAGCCAAAAACGAGTAAAATGCAGAGGGCCTGTGTATTCTGCACTGAGAAAATGTACCACATTCGGTTCGTCTGCCAACTGCTCCAGACACATCCTTATATACTGACGATGTAATGGACGCAAAACAGGGTTGTTTATATCGTAGAACTGGTTTGCCATAAATATGCGTTTGTCGCCAGCAAATGGTACAGGTTCTGGAAAATCAGTACCATTGACATTGTTCACTGCACGCCACGGGCAGTCAACCCAATGAGCACCTGCTTCCAATATGTTATGTTGGAAATACATGTTGTTGTAAAGAAGTATGTTTTCTTTTGCAGCCTTGTGTGCAAACTCACGCAGACGCATCCAGTACCATTTGTTCGGTTTCGTTAGATCGTAGAGACTCAGTCCATCCCATGCTGTTCCCTTACCAGAACGTGCAAAAGCCTGTTCGTAGAAAGGTGCTTCTACATTACCATCAGCCCTTCTTATACGCTCATGGTCAATGCGACGTAGGTCGTACCAAAGACCATAGTGATTTTCCCATGCCTTGAAATGGAATTTCTTGAGAAATGCCACAACTTCGTCGATATCATCCGTCCAACCAGTACCATGTCTTCCCGGAACAAAACGGGTGATGGCAGGACGACCGCTCTTCTTTACCCAATTGTCTTTTGTGCGACCATTCCACCAAGGAATGGAGTAGCACATACCATCCTCAATATCTATTTTTGCTATTTCATCGTTTGCTTTCTGTATCTTTTTGTTGTATGGTTTCAACGATGTTGTAATAGCTGACAATACACTCTTGCCATATATGCTATCTATCATCATCTCTACGGTAAATCGTGGTTTATGTAAAGACTCCTGAGCCATACGATATGCCTGTTCAAGAGAAGGGCTTGTAGCACCATCCTTACTAAAAACTGGAATGAGATAAGGGTCTATTTCCTGCTTCTTACCTTTTGCTTCCATACGTTGCTCCAGTTGGCTATAGAAAAGAGAGCGAGGATTTACATGCTCGTTACTCTTTGTCCATTCTCCGTCACCCCACAGACATCCCCAACAACCATTGGCACTGTTCTTATTGTCCTCGTCAGGCGAATAACAACGTATATTTGCTGCTGTGCATTGCCAGAACATTGAGTTGGCAGTATTCCAACCTGTACCTGTGCGGAATTGTTCCAGATTATTGAATGTCAAATCGTTACCATCAATATTTACTACATCAAACAGAAGTCCAGGAGCCCATGCACCGATACTGCCACTGAAGCCATGTGATTGTTCTGCCTCACATTGTACAAAAGCATTTGGACCTGCGGCACAATAATCAGCAACAAAATCATGGATACCTTCACGGGAGATACACCGTTGAAACAATGTCTGTTCTCCACGAGTGAGGAACACATCACGCCTCCATCCTCCTATCTCTGACACAGGCTCATAAGCAATGCAATCCTCTACCGTGATGCGACTGCAACCTCTCTGCAAATTTACAGCCGAGCCAGCCATGTGACAGAAGTTTACCATCCTTACCCAACAGTCTCTAGCATTATCCATATAAACGCCGTCCCAAGAATGGTCTTCATCCTTTGGATTATTAGATGTAACATCCGATTTTATCGTCATATTTTCAATTCCACACTCCACTATTTCATTAGAGTAATCATAGCTTTCAATTTTTATCTGTGGTGACAATTTATCTATTTTCAAACCATTACCAAACATAGTTATTGGAGCATCCAAAGTAATCTCATTTCCATCGATTTTAACGATATTTCTATGCCAACAGATATTTATATCGCCTTCTTTCCATCCAGTATAATCAAGTCCGCCACCAAAGTCATCACATTTATGATTCTTTATCCATTCTTTATCACCAACCCATGAGATAGAGATACTAGTCCCCTCTGAAGACTTATCTATTTCATTTCCTTTTAATTGTGGTTGAGGTTTTGCTCCCTCTATATACACAACTGCACCGCGGTCAACACCTTTTTTCAACAAGACTGTTTTGTCGCGTCCCATGCCACGGAGAACGATACCAGATGCCTTGATACGAATAGGTTCATCTATTGCGAATACGCCTTCACCCAAGAGAACAGCACCTCGAAATCCTTTTTTATTGCATTTTCTTTTCGCCAGTTCATCAACAGCTGGTTGAATCATCTGTGCATCAGTCACATACAGCACATTTTCAACAAACGGAATAGCCATCTCAGAAGCATGATACCCACAATAAGAATAATCCATTGGAATAAATACCTGCTTAACAGGTTTTGCAGGACACACAACAACAGCCAGCATCAACAAACCAATTACTGACAATACCTTTTTCTTCACCATATTTTATTGTTTTAGTTATTTGATAGTTACAAAAAATGAATCTCTACTTATAAGTCCCTTATAACCATATCATTACATATATGTCGGACAGATATAAAATCGAATCTTTATTTTGAACACCACAAAGATGACCCTTTTTTCTGATATGTGCAACTTTTATACAATTTTTATGTATTCGTACCTGGAATAAACATTTTATTATATTTTTTGTAAAAAATATTTGCCCATATATAAA
>JAGHTI010000094.1 GCA_018065415.1 Candidatus Equicola stercoris | reverse complement strand
TTTTGTCAAAACGACGTGAAGATGTTATTGAAATGACGCGTTAATAAATTCTTTATAGAGATGTGGGTAAAACTACGTGAAGAGTTACTAAAAACTTTATGAGGAGTTAGGCAATTCTTTATGAAGAGTTGACCATTTCTTTATGACGAGTTTGTCACTTCTTTTTGACGCGTACAAACAATCTTTGTGACGAGTACAACCAAACTATGTGACGCGTACATTCAACATAAAGGCAAGTCACATCTACGGCTCACAGAGTTTGATTCTAACTTGCCCATATGGTAGGTCTGCCCGACAACAATGGTGTTTCTGCCCGACAAGTCAGACAGGTCTTCTTGATAGGTCAGGTAGGTCTTAACGACACGTCAGGTGATGCACATCCCCACGTCAGGTGTCACGCATCTCCATGTCAGGTTGCACGCATCTCCACGTCAGGTGACGCACATTCCCATGTCAGATTGCACACATCGATACGTCAGGTAGGTAGCATAGTGCGGAATGGCGTTTTGTACAATGAGGTATTAGATAAAAATACTTTCATTGTTCTCTTTTATGTGGCTTTTTATTGTGTTATGTAGGGGACATTTGCATAATGTGTTTATTTTGTGTATTTTTGTATTGAAAGTTGAAACATTTCATAAATGGATATGCAAAAAAACGATTGTGAATCTTCGGGGATATTGTCAAAGGAGAATCCATCAATTGTGTAGAATACACTTAACTTTAAGAAAACTTTTGTACTTTTGTAGCACAAAATAAGGGCTTATGAAAAATATAGAATATAAAAAATGTTTGCTGGATATTGTGGCAGTACTTTTGTTTGTCGTTATCTCTGTGTTGTATTTCTTTCCGGCAGATACGGAAGGACGTATCTTGTATCAGCATGATGCGAGTGCTGGAAAAGGGGCTGGAGTGGAACTCCATGAGTACTATGAGAGGACTGGCGAACATACTCGTTGGACAAATTCTCTGTTCTGTGGTATGCCGACTTATCAGATGGCACCGTCTTATGACAGTGGTACGACTCTGAATACCTTAAACGACATCGTACACCTTTGGTTGCCTGACTATGTGAAGTATCTCTTCATGTCTTTATTGGGATTTTATATTCTTCTGCGGGCTTTCGACTTCCGCCAACGTCTAGCTGCTCTTGGTGCTGTGATATGGGCTTTCTCAAGTTATTTCCTTATCATCATTGCTGCTGGTCATATGTGGAAGGTGATGACGCTGACATTCATACCTCCTACCATTGCTGGTATGGTGCTGGCGTACAAGGGAAAATATCTCTGGGGGGGATTTGTAACCGCTCTGTTCGTAGCGTTGCAGGTGGCGAGCAATCATGTGCAGATGTCGTATTATTTCCTGTCGGTGATACTGTTTATGTTCATTGCCTATCTTATAGAGGCGATGAAATCGAAGAAATGGGCAAATTTCGTTAAGGCAACACTGACATGTGCCATAGCTGCTGTCATCGGTGTGGCTATCAACATATCAAATCTCTATCATACTTATGAGTATTCCAAGGAGACGATGCGTGGCAAGAGTGAGTTGGTGAAGGCTAATTCGCAAAACCAGACGGCATCAGGATTGGAACGTGACTATATCACGCAATGGAGTTATGGGATTGGAGAGACGTGGACACTGCTTGTGCCAAATTATAATGGGGGTGCAAGTGTGCCTTTGGCATATAATGAAAAGGCGATGCAGAAAGCTGACCCACAGTATCAGCAGTTGTATATGCAGTTGTCACAATACTGGGGAGAACAGCCTATGACAAGTGGTCCTGTATATGTGGGAGCTTTTGTGATGTTCTTGTTCGTATTGGCATTGTTCATCGTCAAAGGTCCTATGAAATGGGCTTTTCTTGCTGCAACGATATTGTCAGTGTTGTTGTCTTGGGGACGGAATTTTATGGGATTTACGGATTTCTTCATAGACAATGTGCCAATGTATGCTAAATTCCGTACCGTATCTTCAATTCTTGTTGTGGCAGAGTTCACCATACCACTACTGGCGATGATGGGCTTGAAGCAGATCGTTGATGATGGCTCGATGATAGAGAGCATGAAGAAGAGACGTTATAAGGTGGGATTTGTGGTGTCGTCATTGCTGACGTTGTTGCCTTGTTTCATCTTCGCTGTGGCACCGAGTGTTGCGGGCGATTTCATATCTTCTCAGGAGATGCAAGCTCTAAGTCAAGGAATTCCACAAGAACAACTGATGCCTATAATCTCTAATCTGCAGGATATGAGGAAGGCTATGCTGACCGCTGATGCATGGCGTTCATTCTTTATAATCATCATAGGAGTGATTGTGATATTCTGGATGAATTCGAAGAGATTTGTCAATGCTTATCCTAAATGGCATGGATTGTTCCTTGCCGGTACATTGCTGTTGTTGTGTCTCATTGATATGTGGAATATCGACAAGAGATACCTCAATGATGCTATGTTCGTAGATTCTTATCAGCGTACTGCTCCACAGACAAAAACTCCAACGGATGAGATGATTCTTCAGGATAAAGATTTGGACTATCGTGTGCTGAATTTTGCGTCAAATACGTTCAATGAGAATGAGACGAGTTTCTATCATAAGAGCATCGGTGGTTATCATCCTGCAAAATTGCGCCGTTATCAAGAACTGATAGAGGCACATATAGCTCCTGAGATGCAGAAGACGATGCGGGCTGTTGTAGATGCACAGGGTGATATGTCTCTTGTTGACGGGCGTGTGTTCCCTGTATTGAATATGCTCAATACAAAGTATTTCATCTTCCCTGTCAAAGATGGTGCAACAATGCCTATACAGAATCCGTATGCTTTCGGAAGTGCATGGATGGTTGATTCTGTGGCGTATGTAGATACCCCAAATCAAGAGATAGATGCATTGGGAAATACAGATTTGCGTCATGTGGCCGTTGCAGACAAATGCTTTGAGAATGTCCTTATGCAGAGTCATAAGTCTGTAGCATCGGATTTCATCAAAATTACTTCTTATGATGCAAACAGACTGACTTATGATGTGTCATCACAGAATGGTGGCGTAATAGTATTCTCGGAGATATATTATCCGGGCTGGACAGCAACCGTAGATGGTAAGAATGTGGAACTGGGGCGTGTGAATTATGTGCTTCGTGCAATGAAAGTGGAAGCAGGAAAGCATAAGGTGGAACTCACATTCACACCGAAATCTGTGGCAATAACGGAGACGATAGCATATATTGCCTATGGCCTGTTGTTGGTTGTCCTGTTGTCATTGGTGGTAGTGGAACTCAAACGTTTGAAGAAAGGGTAAGATGTTTCGTGTCTTTGCTACATTTTTCAAGATAGGTCTTTTTACAATCGGTGGTGGCTATGCCATGATACCGATGATAGAAAGGGAAGTGGTACATAGATATCATTGGCTTGAGAAACGGGATTTCTTGGATTTGATTGCATTGGCACAGAGCTGTCCGGGGGTGTTTGCTATCAATATAAGCATCTTCATAGGATATAAACTGAAAAAGACATCATGTGCACTTATTGCTGCCTTGGGGGCAGCATTGCCTTCGTTCATTATCATCCTTTTAATCGCAATGTTTTTTCAACATTTCGAGGACAATAGAGTTGTTGCAGCGATATTCAAAGGATTACGTCCTGCTGTTGTAGCTCTTGTTGCCTTGCCGGTATTTACATTGGCAAAAACGGCAGATATATCGTGGAAAAATATCTGGGTGCCAGTTCTGGTTGCTGTGCTGATAACTTATTTCAGCGTATCTTCTGTACTGATTGTCATTGTTGCAGGGATATGTGGTGTGATGTATGGAAAATATATTATTAGGAAGTCATGATATTTCTTGAACTGTTTTGGACATTCTTCCAAATAGGTCTTTTTGGATTTGGTGGTGGGTATGGTATGCTCTCCATGATTCAGAGTGAGACGGTGGTAAGACATCATTGGCTTTCTGCAGGTGAATTTACAAACATAGTGGCAGTATCTCAGATGACTCCAGGCCCGATAGGTATCAACTCTGCTACATATTGCGGTTATGAAGCATTGCAAAATACAGGTGCTTCTATGGTTGTCTGCATATTGGGAAGTCTGACTGCAACCTTTGCATTGGTATTACCATCATTGGTGTTGATGATTGTCATCTCGCGTTTCTTCATCAAGTTCCGGGAGTATGCTATTGTTGAGGCCGTCTTTACTGTTTTGAAACCAGTTGTGTTGGGATTGCTTTTGGCTGCAGTACTGATGTTGATGACAAAAGATAATTTCGGTTCATACAGTGAAGATTCATTGCAATTCTTTTTGAGTGTGGCTATCTCTGTATTTGCTTTTATTGGAGTGAAATTTCTTAAGATTTCACCGATACGTATATTACTTATTTGCGGTGTCATCGGTTTGGCATTGTTTTATGAATAAAAAAGGAAGATAAGATATGACTATGGTACGCCAACTTTCAAATGAAGATTTAGCACAACTGCTGGATAAGGATATATTTCATGTAGTATCACAGACGGCAGATGAACTGAATATGGAGTGCTATGTCGTTGGTGGCTATGTACGTGACCTATTCCTCGACCGTCCGTCTGATGATGTTGATATTGTTGTTGTCGGGTCGGGCATACAGATAGCTCATGAAATACATAAGAAATTGAAAGGTTCGCATCTGGCTGTATTCAGAAACTATGGTACTGCACAGGTAAAATATAAACATTTAGAGTTGGAGTTTGTCGGTGCACGTCGTGAGAGCTACAGACACGATTCACGCAACCCTATTGTTGAGGATGGTACTCTGGAAGACGATCAGAATAGGCGTGACTTTACTATAAATGCGATGGCGATATGTTTGAATTCTGCTCGTTTCGGGGAACTTGTTGACCCATTTAATGGTATTGCAGACCTTGAAGACAGGATAATAGCAACACCGTTAGACCCGGATATTACTTTCAGTGACGATCCTTTGCGAATGATGCGTTGCATACGTTTCGCAACACAGTTGAATTTCCGTATTGAAGACCTTACCTTTGATGCTATTTGCAAACAATGTGACAGAATAGAGATAATTAGTGCAGAACGTATCATTGTCGAACTTAACAAGATAATGATGAGTCCTGTACCAAGTCTTGGATTCGTAGATTTGGAACGTTCTGGACTACTGGAATATATTCTTCCAGAATTGTCTGCATTGTTGGGCGTTGAAGTGCAAGATGGTAGAGGACATAAGGATAATTTCTTCCACACACTTCAGGTGTTGGATAATGTAGCAAAAGAGGGTGCTCCTCTTAATCTGCGTTGGGCGGCGTTGCTTCACGATATAGGCAAGGCAAAGACAAAACGCTATGACACTTTATTGGGATGGACATTCCATAATCATAACTTTATTGGTGCCAAGATGGTACATAATATCTTCCGCCGTCTGAAGATGCCGTTAGACCAGAGCAATCTTGGATATGTGCAGAAACTGGTGGACTTACACATGCGACCTATCATCATCGCTGACAGCAATGTTACCGACAGTGCTGTTCGTCGTCTTATCAATGATGCAGGCGATGATATTGATGACCTCATGATGTTGTGTGAAGCAGACCTTACGACGAAAAATTCATTTAAGAAAAAGATGTTCTTGGAGAACTTCCGTATTGTAAGGGAGAAACTTGCTGATTTGAAGGCAAAAGACTACAAACGACTTCTTCAACCATGTGTTGATGGTAATGAGATAATGCAGATGTTCGATTTGAAACCAGGCAGAGATGTTGGCATCCTCAAGAAGATTCTCAAGGATGCAATTCTAGATGGAAAGGTACAGAATGAACGTGACCAACTAGTTTCCCTTCTACTTCAGTCAGCAGAACAGATGGGATTGAAAAAACGTCAATAATCTATCGGCTGTTCTCTTACAGACTTGCCAACTCTATTATTTTATCTACAGCAGCAGAAAGACCATCTTTGTCTTTCCCCCCAGCAGTGGCAAAGTGTGCTTGTCCGCCACCGCCTCCTTGTATCAGTTTTCCGGCTTCACGGACAATCTGACTAGCGTTGAGATTATGTGATGCTACTACATCCTGACTTATCATTACCGTCAGCAACGGTTTGTCTCCGTCATGAGTACCCAATGCAACGAACAGATTTTCTGGTATGTCCTTAAGAAGTCCGAAGGCAAGGTCTTTGGCTGCCTGTGCAGGAAGTGGTAATACGGTCTTTATTACTTTGATTCCGTTGATGTCTTGTGCTTTTTCAATCAATCTGCCTTTGATGTCTTCCAGCTTTTGTGCCTGGAAAGATTCAATCGTCTTTTTCATATCAGCATTTTCGCTGATGAATTTCTCTATGACAGCCTTCAGGTTCTTGGCATTATTGAAAAGATTGCGTATATCTTTCAATGTGTCTTCCATCTCATATACGGCTTCTTCAAATGCCTCACCTGTGATAGCTTCAATACGACGGACTCCGGCAGCGACGCTGCTTTCTGATAAAATCTTGAACATACCGATACGACCTGTTGACGAAGCATGAACACCACCACAGAACTCAATACTGTTCCCGAAACGTACAACACGCACGTTGTCGCCATATTTCTCGCCAAAGAGTGCTATCGCTCCCATCTTCTTGGCTTCCTCTATAGGACAGTTGCGGTGTTCGTCCAAAGGCAGGTCTTCGCGTATGTGCATATTTACGATATGTTCAACTTCGCGTATCTGCTCATCGCTCATCTTTTCAAAATGAGAGAAGTCAAATCGGAGGGCATCAGGTGTAACCAGTGAACCTTTCTGTTCAACATGTTCTCCTAAAACCTCTTTCAATGCCTGGTCGAGCAGGTGGGTAGCAGTATGGTTTGCTGCACAGGCATTGCGTTTGTCTGTATCTACGCAAGCCATAAATTCTACTGTCGGGTCTTTTGGCATATCCTTGACAATATGTACGCTCACACCATTCTCTCGTTTTGTGTCGATGATGTTTATCGTTTCATTTTCATTGACGAGTACACCTTTGTCGCCTACCTGACCACCCATTTCTCCATAAAAAGGTGTCTTGTCGAGCATTATCTGCCAAAAAGTGTTGTTCTTTTGCGATACTTTGCGATATTTGGTGATATGGCACGAATACTCTGTGTAGTCATATCCGACAAACTCTGTTTCCGTATCATTCAATATTGTCCAGTCGCCAGTCTCTACGGCAGCAGCATTTCTTGCACGTGCCTTTTGTTTCTGCATCTCTTCTCCAAACCCTTCTTCATCGACAGTGATATTGTTTTCACGACAGATCAGTTCGGTAAGGTCCAGAGGAAACCCGAATGTATCAAAAAGCATAAAGGCATCTTTTCCAGACAATGTTGTATTATTTTCCGCTTTTAGTTTGTCCATTATCTCGTTGAGTAACTTGATGCCGTTGGCAAGTGTTCTAAGGAAAGATTCTTCTTCTTCCATTATAACCTTACCGATAAGTTCTCTTTGTGCAGGCAGTTCTGGGTATGCATCCCCCATTTCATGTATAAGAATAGGTAACAACTTGTATAAGAATGCTTCTTTTTGGTCAAGGAACGTGTAAGCATAACGTACAGCACGACGCAGAATCCGTCGTATCACATAGCCCGCCTTGGCATTGCTCGGCAACTGACCGTCAGCTATAGAGAAGGCAACAGCACGCAGGTGGTCGGCGATGACACGCATTGCGATATCTGTTTTTTCATCTTTACCATATTCAAATCCTGACAGACGTGCAATTTCCTTGATAATAGGCTGAAATACATCAGTGTCATAGTTAGAATGTTTCCCCTGCATAGCACGTACAAGACGTTCAAATCCCATACCTGTGTCTATGACCTTTGCAGGTAGAGACTCAAGGCTACCATCAGCCTTACGGTTGTATTGCATGAATACAAGATTCCAAATTTCTATTACCTGTGGGTCGTCTTTGTTTACAAGGTCACGACCAGATATTTTCTTCTTTTCTTCTTCCGTTCGAGAGTCGAGGTGTATTTCAGAACAAGGACCACATGGACCAGTGTCACCCATCTCCCAGAAGTTGTCATGTTTGTTTCCGTTGAGTATATGGTCTTTAGGCAGATGTTTCTCCCAAAATCCTGCAGCCTCATTATCTCTTTCCAGCCCCTCTGATTGATCACCTTCAAAGACGGTGGCATATAAATCTTCAGGATTGAGTTTGAGCACATCTACCAGATATTCCCATGCCCAGTCAATAGCTTCCTGCTTGAAGTAATCACCGAAACTCCAGTTGCCGAGCATCTCAAACATTGTATGATGGTAAGTATCATGTCCTACTTCTTCGAGGTCGTTATGCTTTCCGCTCACGCGCAGGCATTTTTGTGAATCTGCCTGTCTTCTGTTTTCTGGTGTTCTGTTGCCGAGTATGATATCCTTAAATTGGTTCATACCTGCATTTGTAAACATAAGTGTTGGGTCATCCTTGATAACCATCGGAGCTGATGGTACGATAAGATGACCTTTACTCTCGAAAAATTTCTTGAATGATTCTCTGATTTCTTTTGCTGTCATATCTATATGTTATATTATATCGTCAAGATGTTTTTTTATGTCACTTAATTCTTTGCTTACATTGGAAAGATGTTCCAGCACTTCTGTTGTTTTGTCAACTCCGTTGCGGTTCTTTTTCAGCATCTCAGCCGCTGCCTCCAATTTGAAACCACGCACTTTTACCAGATTATGTACTACGCGTATTTCGTCAATATTTTTCTGCACATATTGACGTGTTCCCTTTGCCGTTGTCTTTGGTCGGATAGAAGGAAATACCGTCTCCCAGAAGCGCAGAGTGCTTTCATTTACTCCAAACATATCTGCCACTTCCTTAGTGGAAAAATACATTTTTAAGTTCTTTTCTGTATTTAATGCCATATCAAAATGCAAAGTTAATGTAAATAGGTCATAAAATAAAATTTTTTATTTTTTTTGTTGGAGCGATATTTTTTTACTACTTTTGTCCCCGATAAATCAATAAAACGTAAAAAGCCTATCGAAAAAACATTACTCTGAAAATTAAAAATTTAGTGTAATGGCAAATTATTTGCAGATGACGGATGAGCAACTTGCACTCCGTTATGTTGGTGGTGACAATAGGGCTTTTGATGTATTATTGGACAGAACCCAAAAAAAGTTGTACAATTACATATTCTTCGTTGTGAAGGATAGTGAGATTGCTGATGACATCTTTCAAGATACCTTCGTGAAGGTTATCGATCGTCTACAGACTGGGCGATATGTAGAAAGCGGTAAGTTCATGGGTTTCCTAACTCGCATTGCCCATAATCTTATAATGGACTATTTTCGCAAAGAGAAAAGTAAGAAGGTTGTTGATGCAGAAAACGATCTTGAATTGACACAGTATCGTAATAGCGATACATTGGAGTCTAACCGTGAAGATGCATATATTTACGACCAGTCAATGTCTGATTTGAAGATGATGATGAATGCTTTGCCTGACAGTCAGCGTGAGGTGGTGTATATGCGTTTCTTCCAAAATATGAGTTTCAAGGAGATAGCCGAAACAACAAACTGCAGTATCAATACAGCATTAGGACGTATGCGTTATGCCACATTGAATATGCGCAAAATGGCTAGGCAGAATAATTTTACTATGCCAGAGCTTTAAGATCTTTAATTACAGAATGTGGGTTTGATGATTTGAAGATGTAACTCCCACTCACTAAGATATCAGCACCAGCTTTTATAAGGCGAGGTGCTGTTTCATTTTGTACACCACCATCTACTTCTATCATCGCCTTACTGCCTGTGCGGATAATCATCTTCTTCAAATCTTGAATCTTCGTTATAGATTCTTCAATAAACAACTGTCCACCGAATCCAGGATGTACACTCATGATAAGCACCATGTCAACATCTCTTATGATATCTTCCAATACACTGACAGGTGTCTCTGGGTTTATCGTTACCGCAGCTTTCATGCCTGCCATGTGTATGTCGCTTACTACTTTGCTGAGATTTTTACATGCTTCATAGTGCACGTTCATCATCATTGCCCCAAGTGCTTTTACCTTTTCGAGATATTTTTCTGGGTGTACTACCATCAAATGCACATCTAGAGGCTTTGTGCATGCCTTTGCTACAAATTCTAGAACAGGTGGTCCGAAAGATAGATTTGGTACGAACACGCCATCCATGACATCAAGATGAAGCCAGTCTGCTTCACTGGTGTTTATCATCTCAAGTTCCTTGTCGAGATGTAAAAAGTCAGCAGCAAGAAGTGATGGTGCAATTCTAATCATTATTTAACTAGGAGTATTTGCTTTCAATGCATTCCAGGCATAAGCATATTGCCTGATAAAGTTCAGTGAACGTTCACTTGGCTGAACATTTTTGAAAGAATAAGAATCCGTTTGAGTAAAGTTTATCATAGGCACTTTGTTTGTTACATATATCTAACGTATAAACAAGGTGATTTAGTATATGATAAATGTTTTTTTTATTCAAAACGGAAATGTTTGCCATGTAAGCCATTCAAAAAAGCATCATAAGACATCCTTTTCTTCCCTGCCACCTGCAATTCGCATATCATCACCTCTCCGTCCTTCAATTCTGTTTTGAATATCTTTACCGGTTGTTCTTTACCATTTTCATCTATCATCATCGTCCATGCTGTTGGGTATGGTGATAGTCCTCTGACAAAGTCGTGTATCTTCTTTGCCGACTTATTCCAGTTTATACGTGTGTTCTCTCTAAACAACTTTGGCGCAGGCTTTAGACTTGCGTCAGATGGCTGAGAATGTGTTTCCATCTTTCCGTCTGTGGTCATTATGAGGTCAACGGTCTTCATACATATCTCTGCTCCGAGTGTCATCAGCCTGTCGTAGATGACTTCTGCTGTGTCATCATTGTCTATCGCTATCTTATCCTGCATGATGATGCGCCCTGTGTCTATTTCCTTGTCAAGAAGGAACGTGGTTACTCCTGTTTCCTCTTCACCATTTATTATTGCCCAATTTATCGGTGCAGCACCTCTGTATTGTGGCAACAATGATGCATGTACGTTGAATGTTCCGAAACGTGGCATTGCCCATACTATCTCGGGCAGCATCCTGAATGCGACGACAACTTGTAGGTCGGCATTGTAAGAATGCAGTTTTTCAATGAAAGTCTCGTCTTTCATCTTTTCTGGTTGCAGTACAGGAATATCTTTTGATAGAGCATATTGTTTTACGGCAGGTGCTTGCAATACAGAACCGTGTCTTCCGACGGGTTTATCTGGTTGTGTTACTACAGCAACGATGTTATACCCATTTTCAACAAGTATTTTTAGTGATTCCACCGCAAACTCTGGTGTTCCCATGAACACTATTTTCAAATCTTTTTTCTTCATTATTCTTCAGATAAATCGGCTACCATCTTCCTATACATAGAATACATCTTTTCTCTAGTAATATATCCCTTCAGTACTTTGTTTTCATCCTCAACTGGCAGGTGTTCAGCATGAGTCTTCTCAAAAATGTCCATGACATCGTTCATTGGGTCATTGATACTCAATATAGCCTTTGGACTGCTCATTATCTGTGATACTTGGAACTTTTGGTATAGTTCTGTTCTAAAGATGATATGCCTGATGTTTCTTACATCAACTTCGCCTATTATCCCTCCGTCTGGTCTTGTCACTGCCAGTACGGAATTATGGGAATTAGACAATGCACGTACCAGTTCTCCGAGGTACATGTCTGGTGATACCGTATCTATCTCTTTATCTATCACCAAATCAAGGTTCATAAGTGTCAGTACCGTATGATCGGTATGGTGTGTAAGCAGTATTCCCTGACGTGCCAGTTGATTGGCATATATGCTGTGTGGTACGAATATCTTTATTGTTAGATACGAACATACACTGACAATCATCAGTGGTAGCATCAGCTTATATCCTCCTGTCAGTTCGGCAATGAGAAAGATTCCTGTCAATGGTGCATGCATGACACCGCTCATCAGTCCTGCCATGCCGAGTAGTGCGAATACGTCAGATGTAACAACCGCACCATTTCCATATTTGTTGAAACAGTATGTTGCCAGTAATCCACAAAGTGCTCCTAGGAATAAAGTTGGTGCGAAGATGCCACCCACACCACCTGCACCTGTCGTGGCAGATGTTGCTATAACCTTGAGCAGTATCACTAGTGCAACATAGATGAAGAGGTATCGTTCATATCCAGCAAAGAATGAACCATTCATCATGGCATTGAAGTCGTCTGTCGTCCTTCCATTGAGAATCAACGTTATTGTTTGATAGCCTTCTCCGTACAGTGATGGGAAGAAGAATATAAGTATGCTGAGCAGAGAACCGCCTATCAGTATCTTAGCATAAAAATGTTTTTTCAGTCTAGCAAATGTTTTCTCGCATATTCCTGACATTTTTATGAAATACAGACTTATCAATCCACAGAAGATGCCGAAGATGACAAAATTTGGTATGTGCGACAGTTCCAGTGAGAAGATGTCGTGCGATGGCTGGTATGTGAACATCACCGATGCATCTGTAAAGATGTATGTCAGCGATGTCGCTGTTATTGATGATATCAGCAGAGGTAGCAATGACGACATCGTAAGATCTATCATTAGCACTTCTACTGTGAATACAAGACCAGCGATAGGGGCTTTGAATATCCCTGCAACGGCACCAGCAGCACCACAACCTATTAGCAGTGTAAGCGTTTTTGTATCCATACGGAATGCCTTCCCGAGATTACTACCGATGGCAGAACCTGTGAAGACGATAGGTGCCTCCGCACCAACAGAACCGCCAAACCCTATCGTTATGGCTGAGGTAAACATGCTACTCCACGTGTTGTGCCCACGAATTTTACCTCCCTTGCGTGATATGGCATAGAGAACTCGTGTAATACCATGCTGTATGTTGTCTTTTATTATGTAACGTACTATGAGTGCCGTTATCATAATGCCCACGATAGGTAGTACGAGATATATCCAATTAATGTGTGTAATGCTGAGATATGAACTTACCAAACGCTGAAAAAATGCTATGAGCGAATGTAGCAACAATGCGGCAAAACCAGATAGTAAGCCGATGACAAAACTGAGCAACAACACTTTCTGTTGCTGTGTCAGATGTCTGTCACACCATTCGTTCACCTTTATCCACATGGTATATTATTTGCGTATTATCTTTACTTCTCCGCTTGGCGACAGTTTTATGATACTTGATGGCTGATGTGGCAGGTGTTCCTGTCGGCGTGATTGGCACACATAATCAACAGCATTCAGTATTTTCTCGTCAATGTCACAGTAGTTCTGTGCTGCAGGTTCTCCGCTTATGTTGGCTGATGTCGAAACGATAGGCTTCTGGAAACGATAGCACAACTCTTTTGAAAACTCTTCGCGTGTTACCCTTATGGCAAGGCTACCATCTTCTGCTAGCAGGTTTGGAGCAACATTAGTGCAACCATCAAGGATGAGCGTGGTAGGTTTGTCTGCAATGTCTATTATGCTCCATGCCACCTCTGGGACATTTCTAAAATACCGTTGCATCCTAACGTCACTATCTACAAGGCATATCATAGCCTTGGAGTCGTCGCGTTGCTTTATCTCATACACTTTTTTTACTGCTTCAAAGTTTGTGGCATCGCAACCTATTCCCCACACGGTATCAGTGGGGTAGAGAATGACTCCACCCGCCTTCAATACCTCTACTGCCTTTTTTATGTCTTCGCTAAAATTCACTTGTAAAATGGAATTTTATATTCTTGAAATCTTCCTGTGCCATTTGTAGCATGTAACTGCTGTCTGCGAGAAACACATCCCTGCCTTCCTTGTCCTTTGCCATATACTGGAACTTCCTCTTCTTGAAGTTTTCCAGTTCCTCGGCATCAGTGCTCTCTATCCAACATGCCTTATAGAGGTTTATAGGTTCCCAGCGGCATTTTGCATTGTATTCGTTTTCTAAACGATACTGTATTACCTCAAACTGCAATTGCCCCACAGTTCCTATTATCTTACGGTTGTTGAACTGGTTTACGAACAACTGTGCCACACCTTCGTCCATCAACTGGTCGATACCCTTGCTGAGCTGCTTTGCTTTCATAGGGTCATCATTTTCAATATATTTGAACATCTCAGGCGAGAATGATGGCAATCCTTTGAAATGCAGTTTTTCTCCTTCAGTCAGCGTATCACCAATCTTGAAGACACCATTGTCTGGTAGTCCCACGATATCACCCGGGTAAGCTTCCTCAATGGTGCTCTTGCGTTGTGCCAAAAACTGTGTCGGTGATGAGAAACGTAATTGTTTGCCGTGTCTTATGTGTAGATATGGCACGTTACGCATGAACTTCCCGCTACAAACTTTGCAAAAGGCAATGCAGGAGCGGTGGTTAGGGTCTATATTTGCTGTTATCTTGAAGATGAAACCGCTGAATTTTTCTTCCGTTGGTTGTACCTCTCTCTCCTCTGCCGTCACAGGTCGTGGTGAAGGTGCTATAGTTACGAAGCAGTCTAGCAATTCTTGTACACCGAAGTTGTTAAGTGCACTGCCGAAAAATACTGGTGCCGTATCTGCATCAAGATATTCTTTCACATTAAATTCTGGATAGACGCCATCTACTAGTTCAAGATCGTTGCGTAACTTCTCTGCATCATGGTCACCCACATGCTTCTCCAGCTCTTTTGACGCTATGTCTATCTCCACTTTCTCTGTAACCCTCTGCTTGTCAGGTGTGAAAAGGTTTAAATTGTTCTCATATATGTTGAAAACTCCTTTGAACTTTGCTCCTTGGTTGATAGGCCAAGATAAAGGACGTACCTTTATTTCCAGTTCTTTTTCCAATTCGTCGAGCAGGTCAAAAGGATCTCTGCCTTCGCGGTCCATCTTATTCACGAATATCATCACCGGTGTCTTCCTCATGCGGCACACCGTCATCAGCTTTCGTGTCTGTGTTTCCACACCTTTTGCACCATCAACAACAATAATAGCCGAATCCACCGCAGTCAGTGTGCGGAAGGTGTCTTCTGCAAAGTCTTGGTGTCCCGGAGTGTCAAGGATGTTTACCTTGTATCCATCATAGTCAAATTCCATTACCGATGTAGAAACAGAGATACCACGCTGTTTCTCAATATCCATCCAATCAGATGTGGCTGTTTTGCGTATCTTGTTCGATTTTACCGCACCAGCTACCTGTATCTGCCCACCGAAGAGAAGAAACTTCTCTGTCAGCGTTGTCTTGCCGGCATCAGGGTGAGAGATGATGGCAAAAGTCCGTCTTCTTTTTATCTCGTTTTCGTTAGCCATAAAAACATTCAAAACTCCAATGGGGTTTCCTTATCCTTAAAATAGTAGTCGTTGAGCATACCTATGAATGTCGTTATCTCCTTCATAGCATGTTCAGTATCTGTACTTATGTTTTTCTTTTGTAGTTTTAGCATCATAGTGCCATAGAGAGCGTCAAAGCATGTTTCTATCTCTGATTCTGTATTTTGCTGTACCTCTTCAGTCTTTCCTTTTCTACGTAATTCCACTATAAATGGTAATACCTTGTAGTATTGCGACAAGTAGAATGGATATTTCGGAGAGTTTAGAAGTTGATCGTTAAGTTCGCACAACATCTGCAACGTTACCATGTTTATCTGTAGGTGTCCGTTTTTTACCTTTCCTTCTTCCTTCATCATTCGTACGAGGTTGCGCCACCAAGTCTCTTCTTCATCCAACTGCTCCTCGTTGAGGTTAAACCGTGACAAGTATTCTCGTCTTATGCGTATCATGTCGCAGTCATATGCACGCATGATGTCTTCTATCTGCCACATATACAGTAGATATTCTGCGATATTTGTTTTACGGAGATTATCTGCGATGAACATTTTAGTATGCGCTTGGTAAGGTATAAAGGTCTGTGCAGGTGCCTATGAGGATATAGAGAGCCACAATCATCACTATGACACCCATAGTACGGTTAATCTTTGTTATTGTGCGTTGTGAAAACTTATGACGAAGTTTGTCTATGCAGTAAGTCAAAGCAAACCACCAAAGCAATGCTCCTAATAGTATTCCTGTGTATCCTACACCTACCTCCAGAGGGTGTTCTGGCACTACGAAAGCAAACATAGCGAATGCAGCGGTAAATAGAAATATTATGAGAGGGTTTGAAAGAGTTATGAAGAACGATGTCATTACCTCATGCCACAAAGAACCATTACTCCCGTGGTCTTTGTTTGTCATCTTTTTTATTGGGTTGCTACGAAATGATACAATGCCGAAGAAGAATAGCATGCCCGCACCGATTATCTTCATCCAGAACATATTTTCTTCGTCTTCTATGAGGTCGGTGACGAAACTGAGTCCAAATCCTGTGATGACGGCATATATAAAGTCGCTGATGCTCGCGCCTATCCCAGTAGCGAAACCATACCAACGCCCTTTGTTTAGTGTGCGCTGTACGCAAAGCACGCCCACAGGACCGAACAGACAAGATGCGAGGATTCCTATCGCCACACCCTTTATGATGAGTTCAAAAACACTGACAGAATTATACCATAATTCCATAATGTCGGCAAAGGTACGAAATAAATTCCTTTAACGAAATAAAAAAAAGATAAAAATACTTGAATCTCCCCTTGCAAAGAAAAACGAAAACATCAAAAATTATCTGCAGATAGAGTGGATAAGGTCGTATGCCTTTTCCTGTTCCTCTGGAGACTCCTGATACGTCACCACGATGAGTTTCATTCCCGGCTTCCACAGACTCCGCACCTTCTCTTCTAACACGTCAAGACCACCCACGATACGTACGTTCAGTATTACCCCTGTGTTTGCGAAGGCGTCAGCATATCCCTCCGTAGGGTTTGCTCCAGGGTCGGTGGCGAGAGAAAAAGCACCGTCAGCCATACGTAGATTCCTTATCCCCAAGATATTTTCTTTCATCCTGCTCCAGTTTCCACATGAGTGGAATACTGTTCCGCCGAAGGCATTTCCAACCTTCTCCATGGCGGGAATGGCAAAGTCGCGGTAGCATTCCGGTGGCATCATCGTCACCGTATCATCGCTAAGTCCGATACCGTTGAAATGGTATGAAGAAGAGAATCCGTGTCCTGGTTTTACAAGACAATGTCCTATCATCTCTTCCTGTCGGCGAGTGAAGTCAATGAGTAGGTCTGCAGTCCTATCCATTGCCTTTGTCATCTGCTCAGGGTTCAGGTAGAAGTCCATAAAGAACTGGTTGGGATCTATGATATTGCTCAGCGTGTTTAGTGGCGATTGTACGTCACAGAACGACATCGGCAGCATCTGCTTTGTCTTCTCGAGGAAGTATTCCGTCATCTCGAGCGTATGCCTCCCTATCTCCGTATCTGCTACGTCCTTGTAATCAGCCTTCAATAGTTCTTCCGTAGAGGCAAACTTCCCATTCACAGCAGGGGCAAGACCTTCCTCCCACTGATAGTCAAGTCCATACGCCGACGCTATTGTCCCTAATCCGTACCATGGTTCGAGGAAGTTCGGAATGTCGGCCTTGAACGCCATGCTCGCTTTCAGTGCACCTAATTGCAGTTCTAGCGACTTTTTCATGTCGCTACATCCACTAGCGAACACCTCTGCCACACGCATTCTGCGATACACCAGTACACCACCGTCACCTTCTGCAAACTCCTTGCACCTCTCCTCCAGAGGTGACTGGTAAGCCACATACTCTTCCAAATCGAAATGTTCCGGTGAAATCGGCTCAACCGCTGTCGCTTGCGAATCCTTCTTCGATGTATCAAATTTATCGTTCATTCACTGATACAATTACTAGACAATGCAAAAGTAATGAAAAAAGTAAAGATAACAAAATGTTTATAAATCAGACTCATTCCTATATTCAAGAATATCTCCTGGTTGGCAGTCTAATGCTTTGCAAATTGATTCAAGTGTAGAAAACCGAATGGCTTTCGCCTTGCCTGTTTTTAGTACGGATAGATTGGCAGGTGTGATGCCAATATGTTCTGCCAATTCTTGTGATGACATTTTGCGTCTTGCCATCATCACGTCTACATTAACTATTATGCTCATTGCTTTAGAAATTAAATTGTTAAACGGTTTTCTTCGTAAGCACAAAGTGCCAACTTATAGAAAACAGCTACAATGAGAATGATGAGTGTCGTAGTGAATGGGTCAGAATCAAGTAGGACTTCACGATTGCCATAAAGTATGCTACGATTTGCCTTGAAGAGTTCATAAAAGAATGATGTAGCAGTCATTAAGTAAAGAATCCGAACATTAATATGAGTAAACACCTCATTTGCCTTTATGCCTTTAAGACTTTTGTAGATAAAGAGAAACACCAAGCAAATCATTGTAATGTTAGTAATTACATAACCTGTAAGTTCTATCCATTGGGCTATGATTGCTTCGTCGTCAAACCATACGATGGGGGCGATGTCAATGCCGAGGTATATGTTGAAATTGATAATGCCCATAAAACGCAATAGTCGCATTATGATGAGTAACGCCCATATCCCCCAAAATACTAATGCTAAATAACACACAGTTTTGCTTCGTTTTAAAATCTTGTCTTCCATAATTGTATATTAAATAATTGCTGTTATTATATAAATAATTATTGTTAATCGATAATAAATTTCGGTGCAAAGATAAATACAGAATTTCAAATGTGCAAGAAAAAGAAGAAAAATATCGAAATGCGATAACTCTTTAATGAATGTAAGAGGTTTTTTGATAAGGTGGCGTGTGATGGTAATTATTTATTTGTATTTTTTTGTTTTGTCATTGCTTTGTTGTACCTTCGCAAAATATAATATGAAAACAAAAACTACTAACTATCGGTGGGTTATATGTGGTATGCTGTTTTTTGCTACTACAATTAACTATATGGACCGTCAAGTATTGTCGCTGACTTATCCCGGGATGATAGAAAATGAATTCCATTGGGATGAGGCTATGTATGGTACTATAACGGGTGTGTTCTCAATAGTGTATGCTGCGGCGATGCTGTTTGCAGGTAAGTTCATCGACATGGTGGGCAGCAAGAAGGGATATCTGTGGGCGATAGGAATATGGTCAACAGGTGCTTGTCTGCATGCTGTATGTGGCATCGGTACTGAACTGCTAACGGGATGTGGCGATTTAAAGTCTCCGGAAATGCTGCAACTAGCAGCTGGGAGCAAGATGGCTCTTGCTATAGGCACAGTGAGTGTATGGATGTTCGTGGGTGCGCGTTGCATACTGGCGATTGGCGAGGCAGGTAACTTTCCTGCGGCGATAAAAGTAACAGCGGAATATTTTGAACCAAAAGACCGCGCATTTGCTACGGCGGTGTTTAATTCGGGTTGTTCCATTGGTGCGCTGATAGCACCGTTTGCTATTCCTCTGTTGGCAAAGTTCTACGGATGGGAGATGGCATTTATAATAATTGGTGGATTAGGTTACATTTGGATGGGTGCATGGGTGTTTATTTATTCCCCTAATCCTCATATTAACGATAATCATAAAGATGTATCGGTAAGTTATGGTAAGGTGTTTCGTATGAGGGAGGCTTGGGCTTTGTTCCTCTGCCGTTTGGTTAGTGACGGTGGTTGGTGGTTCTTTTTGTTCTGGACACCGATGTACTTAAGTACCGAGTTCGGTATCAAGCCTACAGATACTGAGGGTATGGTGTTGATATTTGTGTTGTATCTGATAACGATGTTAAGCATCTTCGGTGGAAGGGTACCGAATATATTTATAAGGAAGGGCAGATCGCCATTCCAGAGTCATATAATGTCAATGTTTATCTTTGCTTGTATCCCTCTGTTGGGACTACTGGCGCAACCTGCGGGACAGTTCTTTCACAGTCCGTGGGCTCCGATAGTGTTGATAGGTGTGTTAGGTGCTTCGCATCAGAGTTGGAGTGCCAATATGTTTTCTGTCGTCAGCGATAAGTTTTCAAGTGCTTCAACGGCGACGGTAACAAGTCTTTCGGGTGCTTTCGGTGGTGTGTCAAACTTCTTGCTGAACATCATTGCAGGTTATCTGTTTACCTACGCAGGTAAGACTGATATGGTGTTCATGGGTTTCACGGGCAAGTCGGCGGGATATATGATAATGTTCTGCTGGTGTGCGCTCGCGTACCTCATCGGCTGGACCTTGCTGAAGTTGTTGATGAAGAAAGAGGAAAAGTAGATATTCTGAACAAAATATAGCGATGAGGTTGCGGATAAAGTTAGACAGATTAGCGATAGGATATGGTAAGCATATCGTAGCAGAGAACTTGAGTGCAGAACTGCATGAGGGTGAGATGATCTGTCTAATAGGAAATAATGGTGTGGGAAAGTCAACACTATTGCGTACCCTTGCTGGTTTTCAAGATTGTTGTAGCGGTACAATGATCGTGAATGACAAAATTGGCGTGGTGCTTACAGAGAAACCAGATGTTCAGCATCTTACTGTGGAGGAGATTGTTGGCATGGGACGCAGTCCTTACACAGGGTTCTTCGGTACTCTAAAGGCTGCAGATAAGGTGGCTGTTGAGAGAGCTCTAAAGGTGACGGGGATTGCAAATTTTGTGAAAAGAAACTTTGCAGAACTTAGTGATGGTGAGAAACAGAAGGTGATGATTGCAAAGACGTTAGCTCAGGAAACACCGATAATAATCCTTGATGAACCGACTGCATTCCTCGACTATCCAAGCAAGATAGAGTTGATGGGTCTGTTGCAACGGCTAGCATGTGAGGAGGGAAAAAGTGTGCTGTTCTCTACACATGATATAGAGATGGCATTGCAGTACGTGGATATGGTGTGGTTTTTGAATGTTGAACACAGGATGTGCGTATGTCCTCCATCAGCGGTGAGTCTGCTGAAAGTAAAACCGTATGTAGAAATTAAAAAGTAAGATAAAATGATGAAAGTGCGTGTTTTTTTTATTGTTGTTGTATGTTCGTGCTGTGTGGATGCAGTAGGTGTGAATTATTACTGCTCTCCGACAGGGACAGGAACAGGTGAAACATACTCCACTCCGTGTAGTTTCACGTCAGGCATCTCAAAGTTGGTTGCTGGCGATACGCTGTTCTGTCTTGGTGGTCAGTATGATCTTAGATCAACTGTAAATATTACGAAGAATGGTACAGCACAGAAGAATGTGTGTATATGCAATTACCCTGGAGAAAAACCTATCTTTGATTTTCGTAAGATTGCATACGGACAACGTGGTATAGTTATAAAAGAAGGTTCAAAATATATACATATCAAAGGATTGACGATACGTTATACAGGCAAGAACGGCCTGCACAACAGTGGTAGTTACTGCACATTTGAACTTCTTGATGTATATGGAAATGGTGACACTGGCATACAGATGAAGGCAGGAGGAGACAATATGATAATAAACTGCGATTCGCATGATAATTTCGATTATGAGTTGGCAAACGATTTTGGTGGAAATGCCGATGGATTCGCAGATAAACAATATACAGGGGGGACAAATACATATATAAATTGTAGAGCATGGAATAATTCTGA
>JAGHTI010000069.1 GCA_018065415.1 Candidatus Equicola stercoris | reverse complement strand
GACAAGGCATTCAACGGTGTCTTCGACGGACAGGGATATACCATCAACGACCTCTACATTGAGGCAACGAGTGCCAAGACATATTGGGGACTGTTTGGTTTTACAAACACTTCTTCAGGCAATCCTGCCGCAATCATCAAGAATGTAAACATCAATGGTAACATGGACATCAAGTCAGGTACGACAGGTAACAATGTCGGTACTCTCATTGGTTATTCCAACAATGGTATTCCTGAGTTTACCAACTGTCACAGTGCTGTGAACATCTCCATGAATGTTGCTACCGGTGCAAACTATCTCGGTGGTCTCATCGGTCTGATGAAGGCTGGCCACTTCACTTCTTGCTCATATTCTGGAACGATGACATTCGGTGCAGACGCAACTTTCAACAAAGGTTGGGGTGGTCTTGTAGGTTCTTACAAATCCGGTACCTCAGGTCTTGATGGTTCAATCAAGGACAGCTGGTTTGATGGTACGATAAAGAGTGCCGCAACTGCTGCTTCCGCTTATGGTGCTTATCTTTGTGGATATTCCAATCTCAGCAAGGGTACTGTCACATATAGCAATGACTATATAAATGGTACTATCGAGATTACAGGAGCTCAACCAACCAGTTTTGGTAATATCTTAGGTAAGTCAGCAGGAACTATTGTCGCAACTAACAACTATGGTGTAGGTATCACTGGTGATGCGAATGTCATCACTGCCGACGAGACTCAACTGCACAATGGTGAACTATGCTGGCGTCTTAACGGTGACCAGACAAAGATTGCATTCGGTCAGACGCTGAAAGATGCAGAATCTGTGCCTGTTGTTATAACTAATGACAATAGGGTGTTCAAGACAGATTACAGCGTTGCAGACACTATCTATGCTGCAACATTTACAAACGGTAAAGTGTTGTTCCCTGCAGAACCTGTTGACCCTGAACATCCGTTCATCGGTTGGTTCGACCAGCCTGTTGACGGAAATCAGATTACAGATGCTACAATCATAACTTGTGACACTATCTTCTATGCACATTTCTATGGAAAGGCTGACGACATCATCCGTATTCTTGCCATAGGTAACAGTTTCACTATGGATGCCCTTGAAAGTCATTTTGCAGGCATCTGCCAGTCAACGAACAAGAAGGTCATCTTCGGTTGGCCGTACATCGGTGGCACTCAACTGTCTGACCATGTCGCTAACCTTCAGTCACATTATGCTGGCTACAAATACTACAAGAATGTTGACTACAAGACAACAACCACAAGTAATACAGAACTTATGGCTGCCATCAAGGATGAGCCTTGGGACTATGTTGTAATACAGCAAGGACATTATCGTGCTGGTGTGCTCGAAGATTACTTCCCTTATGTCTATGACCTCGTTGACTCTGTAAAGAACAACATCTCAAATCCTACGGCTAAATTCATCATGTTCATGACATGGGCTGACGATGAGGGTTGTACGAAGACTGAATTCCAAACTTATTACAACCGCGATCAAATGAAGATGTACGAGGCTGTACGCGATGCTTCTGTCAAGGTGGCTGACTCAATTCATGCTGTGAAGGTAATACCAGCTGCTACGACAATGCAGAACTGCCGTACCACTTACATTGGACAGAACATGACTCGTGACGGCTATCACATGAACTACGACTATGGTCGCTATGTATTGGGACTGACTTGGTATGAGACTATCTTTGAAGACTCTGCTCTGCATGTCACCTACAAGCCTGCGGCTATTTCTGATAATATGGCGGAACTCTGTCGCAATGCTGCTCACTATGCTATCCTCAAACCGTTGGAAATCACGGATATGTCCAAGGAATGGGGAGTAAATCCTGACATCAAGAATGAACCACTATACCGTCCTGTAAACATCAGTTTTGATACGAAACTTGCTGACTATTATGGCGGTACAGACTGGAACGCAGTGAAGTCTGCCGACAAGACATCTTCACAGGCTGCTCTCGTTGACAATAAACTTGGTGCTACGGCTGTCACCATCACCATGAACTCTACGATGACTGGCGACTATGTTGACGGTCCTGCTGTCACGACAACTCCTCTTGATATGCCAGAACAGGTGTCTCGCACTGCCTTTACGGCTCAGGGCGATACCGCTACTATCTATGTCACTGGACTCTATGCTGGACAGAAGTACGACTTCAACATCTTCGCTTCTCTCAAGGCTGATGAGGCTCTGAACACTAAGTTCCTCCTCGAAGGTGCTACAAAAGACTCTGTAACTGTTGACATAGCAAACAATACAGACAAACTCTTTGTCATCAAGAACATTAAGCCAGACTTCAACGGTAGGGTAGTTCTCACTCTCAACTCTGCTGATGCAAAACTCTATGGTATCAACGCAATGCAGATTGTTCCTAATCTCCGTGTCTATGACCCTGAGAAGAAGGACTCTGTTGATTTGGACCCTACTCACGGCATACCTGTTCCTCCTGTCGTTGCTGACGTTTGGGACGGAACCACTATCGTAGAACCTCTCAAAGGCTCTAACGACTGGTACATAATTACTTCCGGTGATGAACTGGCATGGATCGCTACACAAGCTAACATCGCTACGTTCAGTGCTAACCTCCTTATCACGAAGGATATAGACCTCGGTGACAAACCTTGGCTCGTCATCGGTAAGGGTGTTTACTACAACGGTAGCATAAACGGTAATCATCACACAATCCGCGGACTCTATCTCAACCCTGCAGCTGCTGATGTCAATTGCGGACTCATCGGTCAGTGTAACAACTCTACTGCTTTCATACGCGACCTCAACCTTGAAGGACGTATGCTCATAAATACTATGCACTCAGGTAGCAATGCTGACTATGGCTCTCTCATTGGTCTGAATAATGCTATGGGTACTGTGGAAAATTGTCACAGTAATGTCACCATCGATATCGCTGACAACTCTGATGCTGCTTACATCGGTGGTCTCTGTGGACGTGTGAAGGCTACACACTACATCTCTTGCTCTTATTCTGGTACGTTCACTATAGCTGAATCTGCAAAGGTTACCTCAGGATGGGGTGGACTGATCGGTACATTCAACTCTAACTCTACAAAGGATGGTGGTATGAATGGTTGCTGGTTCAATGGAACAATAGATTCTAAGTCAACTTCTACTGCCAAGTATGGTGCAGCCATCTGCGGTTATCCTCGTCTGTATAAGAGTGCTTGTGTCTTCACAAACAACTATGCTGCAGGCTCTATGTCTGTCGCAGTGGCACCAACCAACTATGGTATCATCTACGGTACTTATGGAAGTGATGGTCAGGGCGAAAGTGCTTGTGCCAACAACTACAACGTGGAACTTACTGCTACTGGTACTAAGGAGACCGTTAAGCCTATCGCTGCTACGGTGGCTCAGATGTATAGCGGAGAACTGGCTCGCAACCTCAATGGTGGTGAACCTGTTGGTCTCTTCGGACAAGATCTCAGTATCTTCACTTCTCATCCTGTTGTCTTTGCTGACAGCATCGTGGTACTGAAGACCAACTATGTCATCTCTGCTGGTGACACTACTGTCGTTTACAACAACCACAGCCTCATCTTCCCTGAAGACCCTGTTGTAGAGGGATTTGAGTTTATCGGATGGTTCGATGCTGCTGAAGGTGGCAACCAATATACGGATGGCGACAACACGGATTCTGATCTTACTGTCTATGCTCACTTCAAACAAGCGACTGGAATAGAGGAGATAGAATCTCAGTCAACAGTCAACGGTCAACAGTCAACGGCTGTCTATAACCTGCAAGGTTTGAAGGTTAATGGTAACCACAGGGGTATCGTTA
Organism: Candidatus Equicola stercoris; assembly: GCA_018065415.1. Lineage (GTDB taxonomy): Bacteria > Bacteroidota > Bacteroidia > Bacteroidales > Bacteroidaceae > Prevotella. The sequence continues at coordinate 4,916 of JAGHTI010000069.1, read as the reverse complement.
TCCGTAACGGTAAAAAGTACGTAGTGAAATGAAGAAAATCGCAGTAATCATTTTAATTTCAGTCTTGGGCGTCGGCGTTGCCGTCGCCCAAGATTCTTTGAAGGTGTTGTGCATAGGCAATAGTTTTACCTATGTCCACGACACGCATCTCAAACTCAAGGAGATAGCCAATAGTCAGGGACATCCAACCTCCGTACGTGCTTCTTATGCTGGAGGAATGTCGTTCTGGCGACATCTCATCAGCGACAAGACAATGAAAGCCTTTGCTAAAGAAAACCTCGACGTCATCTTCTTGCAGGAGCAGAGCATGTTGCCAGCTCGTTATGCCGACAACCCTAAACGCTGGTTCTTTGCCATTGAGGACGCTAAAAACCTTGTAGCACGTGCACGTGCCTACAATCCTTCAGCACGCATAGTGTTGGAGTGCGATTGGAGTTATAGCAGGGACGATTTCAGAGGTTTCCATTCTTACGAAGCCTTCGATGCAAAGTTACAAGAGGGGACAGCTCTCTATCTTGATGCAATGAACAGCACATTGGAACAGATGGAAATGAAGCCTATGGACTGCATATCTCCAATTGGCAAAGCCTTTGCAATCGTCAGGACAGAACGTCCCGATATCTACTTGATAAAACCTGACAACCTTCATCAGACGGAGTTCGGAGCTTATCTCAAGGCTTGTGTCAACTATCTTGTCATCTACGGTGGAACGTTCTCTGAAAACACCTCTAACTGCGGGCTCAATAGCACCGTCTGTGCCTACCTCCGTACAGTTGCTGAAAAAGTAGTCACACCTAGCGGCAAGTGATCTGAATAACCTCCTTGGTAGAATGAACCACGGAATGTACGGCGAGGATAGACCTCGCCGTTTTTGTTTCGTTGCAACAAGAACGGTGATGCATTGATGAATACTTCTACAATGTCTTCTTTCATCTTTCCTTTCATCAAGATATGGTCTAGCGAACCCCATTCACCACGGTATCTGTATGTTCCTTTTACTTCGTTGTCTCCTTTCGCCTTTGCATCTGCGGATACGTCACAGAAGCCGACATCCAGCAACGGACGCAACGACTGTCCATCGGCATAGTCGTTGAAGTCGCCGAGGACGATGACAGAGTGACGACTACCTTCCGACATATCCTTAGCATTCTTTCCTTCGCAGAAAAAGAGAGGGTGGTAGGCAATCTTCTCCGTTATCATCCTACGCATCATGGAGCGCTCCTTGCTGTCACCACGGCGTGACGGCAGGTGGACAACAAAAATGTGGAGAGTGTCAGCGGCAAGAGTCTCTCCGCACACATACAGCACATCGCGAGTCTGTGGACAACGGATGATGCAGGTGTCTATGACATGAAACATCGTAGGACGGTACATCAATGCTACATCAATACCTCGAGGGTCATCACTCTCCGTCATCACATATTCATAATTGGCATTACGCAGCAAGCTACGATGGCACAAGTCGTGCATCACACTGTCGTTCTCCACCTCCATCAATGCCACCACATCCGGCAGATGAATGTCTGCACCTTTGTCTGCAGTCATTGAAGTAATGCCTTCTGCAGAAGAAGATGATGAAGATGAAGAAAGAATCTCTCTACCGATGTTGTTAACTTTATTCCAATACCGTTGGGCAGTCCATGGAGTAGGGGAGGAAGGGAGAAAGGAAGTGTCGTCTTTGTTTTCGTCGTGCCGTGTGTCAAAGAGGTTCTCACAGTTGAGGGTGACGATAGTGAAAATGATGAGAAGGAGAGACATGATGAAATAATTAATAATTAAGGCTTCGCCTACGATAAGCTTAGAACTTAGAGGTTATCGTAACGTAGTGTATCGTAGCCAAAGGCGTATCGTAGAACTCTGTTCGTATCGTAGCGTCAGCGTATCGTTATCGTTAACGTTATCGTTATCGTTAATATTGCAGTTCGTAGCATCCGAGGTCGGGGGTGGGTTTGCGACGGCGACCGTGGAGGTCGGTGGACTCTGAGGTGGTGGCGTCGGCTTTTCCTAACGCTATGGAGAGGGTGTCGAGGTGGAAGTCGTAACGCAGGTTGTCGTGGTCTATGAGACGGAAGTTCTTGTCGGATGTCCACTCGAGGGTGTCCTTGTCGAAGATGATGTCTTTTATCTTGTCGCTTTGGAAGGCAGGAGTCTTGATGAGGCAGTGGTCGAGGTAGTAGTTGTAGGTGCTGAGGGTGTCGCCATTGCCGAGGATGGCGTCGTCGCTCATGCCGGTGATGATGCTGTTATAGACATCGAATCGGTACAGTGGGTAGTGGTGTCCATCGTGGCTGTTGGTGAAATGACAGGCGTAGTCGCCGGCCTTGTTGATGACATAGTATTGTGCTATGGTGCAGTTGTTGATATAGTAGTTGCCACCGCATACGTACAGACAGTTGTAGAGGGCGTTGGTAATCTGACAGTTGACGATGGAGACGCTACTGTGGGTGAGCCACAGTCCGTAGCCTTTGTTGTTGTGTACGATGCTGTTGCGGATGTCGAGTTTGAGTTTGCTGACATCCGAGGAGTCACAGACGATGGCGTTGTAGGCTCCGTGGATGTCGGCGTGTGTTATAATATTATTGTATGATGATTGTCTGATGTGTATGCCTTCCCACTGTCCGCTGACTCCATCGTAGGGGAGGTAGTCGAACATGCGGTCGAGACGGTCGCCTCGCATGGTGACAGGGGCTTCGGGTGTGCCTTCTACTCGCAATGTGCCGCGTACGTCTATCCCTGCCTTGTCATGGAAATAGAGTGTGGTGCCTGCGGGTATGGTGAGTGTTGCTCCTTCGGCTACGACAAGGCTGTCGTAGATGATGAGGGGCGTACTGCCATCGATAGTCTCGTCTGCTGTCACCACCTTGCCGCGCATCTCCTTTGCATCCATGGAACAGGCATGGAGGGTGAGGGATTGTGACACGCCACTCTCGAGGTTGAAGACGAGTTGGTCGGTGAGTTCGGCATACGGTATGCCGCTATGCTTTGGGGCAAGGACTTCCACGAATACACGCACTGAGTCGCCTTTGCGTATTTCGAGGTCGTTCATCTGATAACCGTTCTCCTTGCTGAGATATGTGCCATCGACATTGACGCGGAAGCCATACTGGTTGCCGCCTCGTAGGATGACGTTGGTGAGACGTATGCCGTCTGATGAGTTGTTGTTGACGATGAAGGTATGTGTAGAACTACCTACTTGCGTGAAGACGGTGTCTATGTCGAGAGTGTCGATGACGGCACCTTCCTGTGTGAAGGTGAGACGGTTGTTTCGGTCTGTGCTGAACGTATCGTTGTCTGTGCACGACATTGTAAGAATGATGACTGCAAGTAATTGGCTTAGCCACTTAACTCGTCCAAAAAAGAGGATAATCTGTTTCATACTAATATCATAACGTAAGTTATGGGGGATTATTGCATGGCTATGAGGGTAGAGGTAATCATCAGAGTAAACTCTATTTTTACTTTTATTTTCATAACAGCTCACTAAAATAAATTTTGCTAGTGTTATGAAGATAAAAGAAAATAAATCTAATTTATTTTGGTAGTACTTTGACTTCGTCGAGGCAAAACTGCACCTCAACAGCAGACATTGAATATGTATGCTTGCGACGACTGGAGGTTTATCTCCATGAAGGAGTGCAAACTTGTTTGCTATAAATAAATAAATTTTTTCTTTGTGTTCGGTTTGTTTTTGTTTTCGATTTGTTGTAACTTTGGCTATGCCGAAATTAGGCTACATCAAGACAGAAACAAAAACTTCGTTTTAACGGTTTTTCTTTTTTGAAACCATCAGAGTAAACTCTATGCTTTCTAAAAATAAAAATCTAAAATAATTATATTATTTTTTGTTTCTGTCCTTGATTTGCACTAATTTTGTCTCCCACGTAAACAATTATCATTATGCAATATAACGAAATAGGTAAGACCGGTATGAAGGTGAGTGCACTGAGTTTCGGTGCGTCATCGCTTGGTGGGGTGTTCCACAGTGTGAATGAGGATAGGGCTATAGAGGCTGTAAATACGGCTGTGGAGAGTGGCATGAACTTTATTGATGTGTCGCCATACTACGGACATTATAAGGCTGAGACGGTGCTGGGAAAGGCCCTGAAGCATATTCCTCGTGACAAATATTATCTCTCAACGAAGGTGGGACGCTATGGTAAGGATGGTGTAAACATCTGGGACTATAGCGCAAAACGTGCTGTGGAGAGTGTGTATGAGAGTATGGAACGTCTCAACATAGACCATATAGACCTTATTAATGTTCATGACATAGAGTTCCAGGGCGATATGCCGGAAGGTCTGCAGAAGATTGTCGATGAAACACTGCCTGCCCTGATTGAACTGAAAGAGAAGGGCGTGGTGTCGCATGTTGGTGTCACCGACTTGCAACCAGAAAACATAAAATGGGTGGTGGAACATGTGCCTGAGGGTACGATAGAGGCTACTCTCTGTTTCTGCCATTACTCTTTGAATGATGAGATGCTGAACGACTATTTCGATTTCTTTGAAGAGCATAACGTGGGAATCATCAATGCGAGTCCGTTTAGCATGGGACTGCTGTCGTCACGTGGTGCTCCAGACTGGCATCCTGCACCACAGGCATTGAAAGATGCTTGCACACGTGCAGCGCGCTACTGTGAGGAAAAGGGATATCCGATAGAGAAACTGGCTGTGCAGTATTCTATTTCCAGTCCACGTATTGCTACAACATTGTTCTCGTCTGCTAATCCAGACAACGTGAAGAAGAATGTGGCGTTTGCCGATTCACCTATCGACTGGAATCTCGTGAAAGAGGTACAGGACATCATCGGTGACCAGATGCGTGTGAGATGGAAGAATAGCTGAGCTCCCCCGTAGGGAAATTAATAATTAATAATTAATAATGATTTTAAAAACAAAAACAGTAAAAACAGCAT
>JAGHTI010000059.1 GCA_018065415.1 Candidatus Equicola stercoris | reverse complement strand
ATAGGGAACTCTGCGTAGCACCTGAAAGGTGCGCCTCTGCCCTCTGCGTACAAAATTCATGAGACTGCTTCAGCAGTCGTGAAGTAGGACAGACATCAAGTGTAAATTTATTTACAGATTGTGGCTGTAATACTTCACGGAAGTTCAAAGAACTTTGAATTTTGCTCTGCGAGAGGCTTATTTTCATTTGCGTTTTTATCATTTTCGTTATCGTAGCGTCAGCGTATCGTTATCGTAAGCGAAGCCTCCTCTAACCTCTAACCTCTAACCTTTTTAAGCTTAAAACTCTTCTTCATTTTGTGTATTTATTATTTTTTAGTACTTTTGTTGACCTGTCTTTGACAGGATGAATAGATAAATTTATTTTTATATGGAAAAAACTTGGAGATGGTTCGGTAAGAAGGACAAGATAACACTGAAGATGCTCAAGCAGATTGGTGTTGAGGGTATCGTGACGGCTTTGCATGACGTGCCTAATGGACAGGTATGGACTCGTGAGGCGATTCGTGACCTGAGAGAATATATTGAGAGTTATGGTATGCGTTGGAGCGTGGTGGAGAGCCTGCCTGTGGTGGAGAGCATAAAATATGCTGGTGCTGATAGGGACGAACAGATTGAGACTTATAAGGAGAGTCTTAAAAATCTCGGTCTTGAGGGCATACATACCATCTGTTATAACTTCATGCCAGTTCTTGACTGGGCTCGTACTGACCTTGACCATCCTAATCCGAACTTTACAACAAACCTTTATTTCTCACATGCTGAATTTGCATATTTCGACATCTACATCCTCAAACGTGAGGGGGCAAGGGATAGTTTTCCTGATGATGTGGTGGCAGAGGCTGACAAACTGCACGAGAGGGTTGTGAATGAAGGAAAGGAGGCTGAGTCCAACCATCATCTGGTGGAAAACATCATCGTGAAGACTCAGGGGTTTGTGAATGGTAACATCAAGGAGGATGACGAGCATCCTGTGGAACTGTTCAGACAGTTGCTGGACTTGTATAAGGGTATCACACGCGAGCAGTTGCGTGAGAACATGAGGTATTTCCTCGATGCCATCATGCCGGTCTGCGATGAGTATGGTATGAACATGTGCGTGCACCCTGACGACCCTCCGTTCCAGATTCTGGGACTGCCACGTATCGTCACCTGCGATGAGGACATAGAATGGTTCTTGAAGGCTGTTGACAACAAACATAATGGTCTCACGTTCTGTGCTGGCAGTCTGTCTGCTGGTGGACATAACGATGTTGTTGCCTTGGCACGGAAATATGCCGACCGCACTCACTTTGTTCATCTGCGCTCTTGTCATATCTTCCCTAACGGTGACTTCAGTGAGGCAAGCCATCTTGGCGGACGGGCAAACTTGTTTGAGTTGGCTCGTATCTTTGAGAAGGCTAACACGAACCTTCCTATGCGTGTTGACCATGGTCCGCTGATGCTGGGAGATGAAGACAAGGGGTATAATGCAGGGTATTCGTTCATGGGACGTATGTTTGCTCTCGGACAGGTGGAGGGCATCATCGCCACGGTGGACAATGAACTTGGCATAGAGTACAAACTGCCGTACGTGCCGGTGCAACCGTAAGAGTCAAAGAGTCGAAAAGTCAAAGAGGTAAAAAGTCAAAGAGGTAAAAAGTCTAAGAGTCTAAGAGTCAAAGAGTCTAAAAGTCGAAGAGTCTGAAAGTCTAAGAGTCTAAGAGTCAAAGAGTCTAAAAGTCGAAGAGTCTGAAAGTCTAAAAGTCTAAGAGTCGAAAACTCACAGACCTCTCAGACTCCTCAAAACCCTCAGACCTCTCAGACTCCTCAAAACCCTCAGACCTCTCAGACCCCTCAGACCTCTCAGACCTCTAAAAAATAACCGTAAACAACTAATTAGATATGAACAATTTATTTGACATTAAAGACCAGGTGGTCGTGATTACTGGTGGAACTGGTGTGCTCGGTTCTATCATAGGTAAGTACCTTGCTAAGGAAGGGTGCAAAGTGGTGTTTCTCAGTCTGCCACAGGAGGAGGAACTGGGTAGGACTATCGTAAACGAAATAAAGTCGGAAGGTGGTGAGGCTTGTTGGTTTGCAACAAACGTCCTCGACGTGCCTACGGTGGAACAGAACTGCAAAGACATCATTGAGAAATACGGACGTGTAGATACTCTGCTCAATGCTGCCGGCGGCAACCAGAAAGGTGCTACCATCGGTGATGACCAGTCCATCTTCGACCTCGACCCGAAACAGTTTTCTTTCGTTCTGCAACTGAACCTTACGGGAACGGTGATACCTACACAGGTATTCCTAAAGGTGATGAAGGAACAAGGAAAGGGACAGATAGTGAACTTTGCCTCTATGACCAGTTTCCGTCCTCTTACTCGCGTATGCGGTTATGCTGCTGCGAAATCAGGAATAAAGAGTTTTACGGAATATATGGCTACTGAGGTAGCTCATAAGTTTGGTGATGGCATCCGTGTAAATGCTATTGCACCGGGATTCTTCGTGACGAAACAAAACCATGACCTGCTTGTCAACCCTGACGGGACTTGGACTCCACGTGCACAACACATCATCCAGCAGACTCCTTTTGGAAGGATGGGAGAACCTGAAGAACTGTGTGGTACTATTCACTATCTGATAAGTCCGGCAGCAAAGTTCGTCACTGGAACAGTGGCTGTAGTGGATGGTGGTTTCAACGTCTATTCTATATAAATTGGCAGAATAGGAGACGAAACAATGATAACGATACGCTTCGCTACGATACGTTTCACTACGATACGCTGACGCTACGATAACCGTAAGAGTCAAAAAGTCTAAAAGTCAAAAAGTCTAAAAGTCGAAAACCCTCAGACCTCTCAGACCTCTCAGACCAAAGGTCCAAAAGCCGTAGACTGTTGACTGTTGACCAAATTTTTTAACAACGTAAAAAATTTTATATGAGGAAACTGAAGGTTACAGAGATGAACAGACTATCGGTGGATGATTTCAAATCTGCTAAAAAGATTCCACTGATAGTGATTCTCGACAATGTACGTAGCATGTATAATGTGGGGAGCATATTCCGTACTTGTGATGCTTTCCGTATAGAGGCGATATGGCTGTGTGGCATCACTGGTCGTCCGCCACACCCTGAGATACACAAGACTGCTCTCGGTGCTGAAGACAGTATAGAATGGATGTATTTCGAGAATACGGAAGATGCTGTGTCTGCTGCACAGGAGAAGGCTTATAAGGTGTATTCTGTGGAACAATGCGAGGGGAGCACATCGCTGGAAGACTTTGACTGCAACACGGGAAATGGTATCGCTGTCATCCTTGGCAACGAGGTGAAGGGTGTTCAACAAACGGTGGTAAACATGTGTGACGGTTGTATAGAAATCCCGCAGTATGGCACGAAACACTCTCTCAACGTAGCCTCAGCGGGTGCGATAGTCATCTATTCACTATCTGCATCACTTTGTCAACGATTTGCTCTGGGGTGATATTCTTTATACAAGGATAGTCTCCTATCTCACATTTTTTATTTCCGAAGATGCTGCAAGGACGGCATGGGAGGTCTAACTGTACTGCTGTGTCGGTAGTCTGATTCCAACCTATGAAACCTGCCAATGGATGTGTCTGTCCCCAGACGCTGACCACTGGTGTGCCGACAAGTGATGCAAGGTGCATGTTGGCACTATCCATACTTATCATCACCTTTAACTTCTTCATCAATGCCAGTTCGCTTCGGAACCCATCACACATGGTGTGCACATTCGTGGTTTCTGGATATGGGTTTTCCTTTTCTCCGAAGATGAATATCTTTGAGTTTGGAATATCTTCCTTGAGTATCTCTATCACCTCTTGCATCTTGTCGGAAGGATATATCTTGCCAAGATAAGATGCCCCCGGTGCTATGCCTATCCACGTCTCCTCTTTCGGTACGACGAAGGAGGATGGAAGAGATGCGAATGGTACCTTTTCTTGATTCAGCACTATGGGATAGCCCAACTTGGAGAGTACGTCTGAATAGTTGTCGAAAGGAGATGCTAATGGTTGCATCACCTTATTTTTCTGTCTGCATAGTTTCCTCCTACCCTTGCGGTGCTTGTTTATGTGTTCCACCTTTATACCATTGATGGCGAAACGACTGCGTAGGTACTCTGTACGCAGGACTCCATGGAAATCTGCCACGCAGGTGATGTTCTTGCTATAGACACGCTTGAACAACTCATTGAGCCCTCCTACCCCCTTATACTCTCCTTTCACATCTGCACTCATGAAATATACGTTAGGTGCAAGATTTGAGAAGAAGTCTTTGGCAAAAGGACGGCTCAAGACAGTGATCTTCAGTGAAGGATACTGTTCTGCCAATGCGACTACAACCGGTACCATCATCACAACGTCACCGATTGCAGAGAAACGCATTATAAGCAGGTGTTCCTTTTTCATCCTTTATGGATAAAAGAATTATTTCTGATTGTAAAGTATAGGATTTGTTGATGGATCGTTGTACATCTTCATCTGGCGATATACCTTCATGTACTTTCTTCCTTCAGCAATATCCGTAAGGAGTTGGTCGATGGCAAGTGAAAGGTCTTCACGCTGCTGCAACAGGATGTCGAGTTTTGCCTGACACTTCTGTATGTGTTCTGCTTCAGCATCAGTTCTGTTCACCTGCTCCTGCATGTGATAAATCTTAAGATATAAGATGCTGAGACGGTCAACAGCCCATGCTGGACTTTCTGTGTTGATAGTTGCATCAGGAGCTGGCTTTACATTTGCATATTCCTGACGGAAATAAGAGTCTATCTGTTCTACGAGGTCTGTCCTATCTTGGTTGCTCTCATCGATACGGCGTTTCAACTGCAAAGCCTCAATAGGCTCTATCTTAGGATTGCGGATGATGTCCTCAAGATGCCACTGGACAGTGTCAATCCAACACTTTAGATATAATTTATTTTCTATGCATTCCTTGTCATAAGGATTTTTCATTAACGCATCTACATCATCTTTCAAGTGATAATCGTTTATCACCTTTGTAAAAACATCATTGCAAATTTGTGTAAAAGACATAATCTTTAATTTTATTTTTAGGATTTAATTTTTAGTGATTTCATCAAGTAGTGCATGGTACTGTGGGAAATAGCACCCTGCATAGAGTTCAATGATTAGACATTTCAAACCTGCATAAGGTTTGAGTATCTTTTCCCACTCGTCTGGGTCTGCATCTTCGCCGAAATATCCCTTCACGAAATATTTCCAAAACTCTGCTGCAGTGGCACACGTCATGTGGAAGACACCCTGAGAGAACTCCTCTGTTTCATAAAGGCAGCACAGCATGACCATACCCAAATCGAAATAAGGATGCCCCATGGCAAAGTCTCCGAGGTCTATGAAATATTGTTTTCCATCTGCCACGATGGCATTGCTGAACTGCAGGTCACCATGGATAGCGGTATCGGCATCTGGGACAGAATCGACAAAAGCCTTTACCTTCACCTTTTCTTCTGGTGTAAAATAAGGATTTTCATCTATCTGCCTCTTGTCCTTTTCCTTTTGGTCTTCAAAGTCGCCTTTCTTGAGATGGATGCTATGCAGTTCCTTGCACATCTTGGCAAACTCGCGAGCATATTTTTCCACATTCTGTGGGTCGTCACCTGTAGCCCTCGAATAAGACTTCTTACCAACGATACGTTCAAACTGTATTCCGAAACGCCCGTTGCCATCGGTAATAAACTCACCCGGTTTTGGTGTAGGGATACCTGCCGCATACACCTTCCTTGCCAGTTCTAATTCATTTATCGCACTTGTGATGTCTGCACTTTCATTATAAAGTTTCATCATCACAGAACTATCGCTCTTCAGATTGTAACTTTCGCCGTTGGCACCTTCGCCAGCATACTCATAGTCGTCTAGACAAATCTTCTTTGCTTCCACTGTTTATATGTTTATATGTGCAAAGGTAATAAAAGTTTATCATCCTTCAACAATTATTGGTGAAATTTCACTAATTTTGCATGAGTTTAATATGAAAATCGGCAATATAGAATTTCAAGGACAGCCTGTCTTCCTTGCACCTATGGAAGACGTCACGGACATTGGCTTTCGTATGTTATGCAAAAGATACGGAGCGGCAATGGTATATACGGAATTTGTAAATGCGGATGCTGTCATAAGAAATGTAAACAGTACTCTGAAAAAGATTATCATCAACGAAGATGAACGTCCTGTTGGAATACAGATTTATGGTAGGACGGTGGAATCAATGGTTGAAGCCGCTAAGGTGGTGGCAGAGTCAAAGCCCGACCTCATCGACATCAACTTCGGTTGTCCTGTCAAGAAGGTTGCATCAAAAGGTGCTGGTGCGGGATTGTTACAGAACATCCCTTTATTGCTGGAGATAACGAGAGAAGTTGTCAAGGTTGTGGACATTCCTGTGACGGTGAAGACTCGTCTCGGTTGGGATAATGAGCATAAGATAATAGTCGATTTGGCAGAACAACTACAAGACTGTGGCATACAGGCACTGACCATCCACGGACGGACACGGTCGCAAATGTACACGGGGGATGCCGACTGGACCTTGATTGGGAAGGTGAAAGAAAACCCACGCATGCACATACCTATCATCGGCAATGGTGACGTTACCACACCACAACGATGCAAGGACATGTTTGAGCGTTATGGAGTCGATGCTGTGATGATTGGCAGGGCTACATTTGGGCAACCATGGATTTTCAGTCTTATCAACGACTATCTAAAGTACGGATGCACAAAAACAGAGTTCAGTGTTCATGACAAAATTGAGATACTGAAAGAACTGCTTATGATAAACATCAACCGTATTGATGAACTACGAGGCATTCTCCACACCCGTCGTCATCTTGCGGCGACACCACTATTCAAAGGAATCCCTAATTTCCGTGAGACAAAGATAAAGATGCTTCGGGCAGAAACCCAACAAGACCTTGTATCAATTCTTGACGATATCAACGACATCCTGAATCAAGAAAGGCTTTCGGAAGATAACTGATGATATCAGAGGCGACAAGCGATTCTCGACCAATATCTTTTACCGCAATATCACCAGCAAGTCCATGCAGATATGTGCCCAAGACACATGCCTCATCAGGTGCATATCCTCGTGCCAAAAGTCCTGCCAACACTCCTGTAAGCACATCGCCACTTCCCGCTGTTGCCATACCACTATTGCCTGTCTCATTGTATGAGACCCTACCATCGGGATGGCATATTGCTGTACGATGTCCTTTCAATATCACATGGCAATCTATCTTGCTTGCAAGTAGAGAGGCTATCTTGTCATCTACGTCTCCGGTGTAGCCAAGATAGGATGACACCATACGTCGCAATTCCATAGGATGCGGTGTAAGGATAGTGTTTTTCGGCAGAAGCGGAAAGAAATCTATATGTTGTGATAAGATGTTCAATGCGTCTGCATCTAAGACCAATGGGGTATTGACGCCGTCTTGCATATCGCTCAACAGGGATTTCAGCACGGAAGCCGTTTTCTCGTCAGTTCCGAGACCTGGTCCGATGGCAACACTCTGATATCTTCCCTTGATGATTTCATCTTTTAATACAGAAATATCGGTAACGATAAAATCGTCGGAATCGTGCGACACTATCGCCTCGGGAACACTTATCTGTAAGATATCATTGTTTCGTCTCGGTATATGCACCGTCACCTTACCCACTCCACTGCGGAGACATGCCTTCGCAGCAAGTATGCCAGCACCTGCCATGCCGTACTTCCCTGCTATGAGGAGCGAATGCCCCATCATACCCTTATGAGCATCATCTGGACGTAAAAGAAAATTCATCATCTTTGCTTTTATAACAAACGCAAAGATAAGAAAAAGCAATATAATATAAAAAAAATATATAACTTTGACCTTCGGTCGAACTTAGAAATCTTGGTTTGCACTAACTTTGACCTTCGGTCGAACTTAGGCTGCACCAAGACAATGCCTACAAAACGAAGTTTTTATCCGATTTGAAATAATGAATAATCGGAGTAAACTCCATTTTTCATCCTTCCAAATTGGAAATAAATAAATTTATTTTGGCATTGTTCTTGGTTTGCACTAACTTTGCGTCAGCATGGAAGATTTGGTCGGTAAGAAAATAGCAGTATTATTGTCAGGAGGCGTTGACAGTAGTGTTGTAGTGTATGAACTTGTACGGCAGGGATTGAAACCCGATTGTTTCTATATACGCATCGGACAGGAACCAACCGAAACAGAAGACTGGGATTGCTCTGCGGAAGAAGACATAGAGATGGCTACAGCAATAGCAAGTCGATATAAACTGAATCTTGAAATCATCGATTGCCATAAAGAATATTGGGACGAGGTGACCACATATACTATGGATAAGGTAAAAAATGGGTTTACCCCTAATCCTGACGTGATGTGTAACAAATTGATAAAGTTCGGTGCTTTCGACAAAAAGAAAGGTTTTGAGTATGACATCATCGCAACGGGACACTATGCACAGACAGAGATTGATGACGAGGGAAGAAAGTGGTTATGCACCAGTCCTGACCCCGTGAAAGACCAGACCGACTTCCTATGCCAAATCGAACCATGGCAATTACGGAAAGCAGTGTTCCCAATAGGTGGGATGATGAAGGAGACAATCCGAGCCATCGCAGAAAGAGAACATCTTGTCAATGCCAAACGTAAAGACTCACAGGGGATATGTTTTTTGGGGAAGATAAACTATAATGATTATGTAAGACGTTTTCTTGGAGAGAATCCGGGAGATGTCATCGAACTTGAGACAGGACGGTGTTTAGGGCAACATCGTGGTTTGTGGTTTCACACCATAGGTCAGAGGAAAGGACTTGGTTTCGGTGAAGGTCCGTGGTTTGCCATAAAGAAAGATATTGAGAAAAACATACTCTTTGTCAGCAAGGGATACAATCCAAGCACTGCATATAAAGACGAATTTCTTATTCACGACCTTCATCTACTGACACCTGAAGCATTTCCGAAAGATGAAAAAGGCGTGATTAGTCTGCCAAAGAATATAAGTGTAAAGATAAGGCACACACCTGTATTTACAGAAGCAGAGATAACACCCGTCAGTTTAACAACATATAAGATAAAGGTGGAAAAGCCAATTCACGGAGTTGCACCCGGACAATTTTGCACAATTTATGACACCAGTCATCACCGTTGTTTCGGTTCTGCAGAGATAACACTATAATCACCCTTTCTTTGCCCTATCCTTTATGTTACGTGGATGATGATAAAGTATCTCTTCACGCAAATGGGAGGTATCGATATGTGTGTATATCTCTGTCGTACCAATCTTCTCATGACCTAACATCGCCTGTATTGCACGAAGGTCTGCCCCACCCTCCAAGAGCGAGGTTGCAAAACTATGGCGGAACGTGTGTGGAGAGATGACCTTGGTGATACCCGCTTGTTCTGCTTGTCTTTTCACCATTATCAGAATCATTGTCCGCGTAAGACGGGAACCACGACGGTTGAGAAAAACATAATCCTCATTACCATGCTTTATATCCATGTGATTACGCATCTCAAACCATAGCTTCAACTCTTTTATCGCAGACGATGAAATCGGAACAAACCGCTCTTTACTACCCTTTCCAAACACACGGATATAACCATCCTCGAGATACAAGTCAGAGAGCTTTAGATTAACAAGTTCTGACACCCTCAGACCACAACTGAAAAGCACTTCTATGATGGCCTTGTTACGATGTCCTTCGTTCTTGCTCAAATCTATCGAATTTTCGATTGCATCCACCTCATCAACAGTCAGCACCTCAGGCAGATGAACACCCAACTGTGGTGACTCCAACAATTCCGATGGGTCAGAAGACACCTCGTCTTCCTGCTCAAGGAATCGGAAGAATGCCCTTACCCCAGACAACACACGACACTGGCTGCGAGCACCGATGCTATCATCATGAAGTGATGCAGCAAAAGCCTGTAAATCTTTGAGTGTAACAGAACGAAAACTGAAAGAAGGACCTTTCTCCTGCTCGATATACTCAATAAGTCTTTCGACATCACGGAGATAAGCATCTATGGTATGACGCGAATAATTCCGCTCCAACCTCAAATAACTCTTATATCTTTTGAGAAGTTCCAATTATTTACTAATTTTGCGTACAAAATTAACAAAAAAAATGAGATTTCAAATTATCAATGGACCTAATCTAAATCTGTTAGGCACACGTTCCCCAGAGATATATGGCAACGAATCTTTCGACGCCATACTGCAACGATTGAGGACGGAGTTTCCTAACGATGAGATAGACTACTTCCAAAACAATTGTGAAGGAGTCATCATAGACAAACTCCAAGAAACAGGTTTTTCATACGATGGAATCGTTCTAAATGCAGGAGCATACTCACACACGAGCATTGCCATTAGGGATTGTATCGCAGCAATAAAAACACCAGTGGTAGAAGTACACATCTCCAACATATTTGCACGTGAAGAATTTAGACGCCAATCCATGATTTCGTCTATATGCAAAGGAGTTATCTGTGGATTTGGAGCGGACTCTTATTCACTTGCTCTCCATGCATTAAAAAAGCAATAATTTGGACATACAGCAGTACATACATGACCATATCGGTAAAGAAGACGAATATCTTTACCGTCTGTGGAGGGAGACAAACAAACATCTCCTCTATGGACGAATGGTGTCCGGACATCTACAAGGAAAATTGCTAAAAATGCTTGTAGAGATGATACACCCTAAAAACATCCTGGAAATAGGCACATTCAGCGGATATTCTGCCATCTGCATGGCACGTGGAGGAAGCATTGTGCACACCTTCGAAATAGAGGATGAATTAGAGGATTTCACACGAAAATGGATAGAGGGTTCTGACGTTGCAGACAAGATACATTTCCATATTGGTGATGCACTGACAGAAGCCCCAAAATTAGGTATCAACTTCGATTTCATCTTCATTGATGGAAACAAACGCTTGTATAAAGACTATTATGGCATGGCAATGCAAATGCTGAATGTGGGCGGTTACATTGTTGCCGACAACACACTCTGGGATGGTCATGTGGTAGATAGCGAATATGCAGACGACCCGCAGACACATGGGATAATGGAATTTAATGACCTCGTTGCCGAGGACGAAAGAGTGGAGAAAGTAATTCTACCATTGAGAGACGGACTTAGCATTATCAAAAGAATCAAATAACATATAGATATCATGCAAGGAGAAAGATTAAACAAAGTAGCACGACTTATACAGAAGGAACTGAGCAGTATCTTTCAGGAACAAACACGTACCATGCACGGAGTGATGGTAAGTGTTACAGCCGTAAGGGTAAGTCCTGATTTGAGCATTAGCAAAGCCTATCTGAGTATCTTTCCTTCTGAAAAAGGAGAAGAAATCATCAACAACATCAACAACAACCAGAAAAGCATACGTTTTGAATTAGGAAAACGCATACATAATCAAGTACGCATCATCCCTGAATTAAAATTCTTCATTGACGACTCACTCGACTATATAGAGAATATCGACAATCTGCTCCGCAAATGAATTTTCCATTCTACATAGCCAGACGGTATCTCATTTCGAAGAAGAGCCACAATGCCATCAATTGGATTAGTGGCATCAGTGTTGTTGGTGTTGCCATCACCACCATGGCATTGGTTGTCACGCTAAGTGTCTTCAACGGATTCCATGATATGGTAGCCACATTCTTTACTACCCTCGACCCCGACTTGAAGATAACACCGACAAATGGAAAGTTCATGCGTGCCGACGACACATTATTGCAGGACATACGCAAGATAGACGGTATTGAAGGAGTGTACGAGAGCATCGAAGACCAGGCATTGCTCATCTACGGGCAGAATCAAAAGGTGGTACGTCTGCGAGGTGTTGATGACAAGTTTCAGCAACTAACAAAGATAGACAGCATCACATACGGAGAAGGAGACTTCAAATTATGGGACACACAACTGGACATAGAAAAATCCGTATCTGAATTAGTTTACGAACAAGTGCCATGTGCAACTCTTGGTATAGGAGTGGCAGATGACTTGGGCACAGGGGTGAACTTCACATTGCCATTAAACGTATTTGTGCCAGAGCGTGATGGTCAGATTGACATCACCAACCCAGAAGCGGGATTTTCACAAGCAATACTATATCCGTCAGGAGTGCTCTTCAATGTCAAACAGCAGAAATATGACAAAAACTATATCATTGTGCCTATAAGTTTTGCAAGGGATTTGTTTGGGCAAGAAGGCATGATAAGTGCACTGAACATAAAGGCTAATAATGTCAATGAGGTCAAAAGTAAAATCGAGTCTATTCTTGGCAACAAATACAGAGTCAGTGACCTCTACGAGCAACAGGAAGATGTGTTCCGCATCATGAAAGTGGAAAAACTGATGGCTTATATATTTCTTACTTTCATCCTTATAATAGCATGTTTCAACATTATCAGTAGTCTGTCAATGCTTATCATCGATAAAAAAGACGATGTCATAACTCTACGTTCTCTCGGTGCTAACGATAGGCAGATTTCCAATATCTTCCTATTTGAAGGAAGATTGATATCCACCTTAGGTGCAGTCATCGGTATCTTCATTGGCATATTGTTATGCTGGTTGCAAGAGACCTACGGCTTTGTGGCTTTGGGAAAGAGCAGTGGTAATTTCGTGGTGGATGCCTATCCAGTAAGTGTACACGGATGGGATATAGTCCTCATCTTCGTAACAGTAGTAGCAGTAGGTTTCTTAAGTGTCTGCTACCCCGTACACAGTCTGTTGAAAGCCAAAAAGACTTAATAAAGTCATTGATTTTTATCTAATGCAGAAAGATGTTCCACCAAAACATCTTCACCAAGGAACATCTTTGCTGTTTTGCCGAATTTATCAGCATTTTCCGTTGTAAAATATCTGCACATGCCCCCTTTTGTAAGGCGTGAATCAATCTCAGGATGGCGATGCAGATAATCGCACAGACTCTGAGCAACATATTCGCCTTGTGGGATGATTGAAGTGCCTTGCGGTACATATTTTTTTATCTTTTCCAACAACAACGGATAATGCGTACATCCAAGAATGAGTGTATCTATCTTGGGGTCCATAGCAAAAAGGGTGTCAATATCTTTTTTAATAAAATAGTCTGCCCCAAGACCATCCATCTCGTTGTTCTCCACCAAAGGTACCCACATCGGGCAAGCCTGCCCCGTCACGATGATATCTGGAAATAGTTTACGTATCTCCATGACATACGATTCCGAAGTTATCGTACCGGCTGTGGCTACTATTCCCACATGACGGCTTTTAGACAGTTGCCCTATCACCTCAGCGGTAGGACGGATTACACCGAGAACACGTTTTGAGGCATCCCAGCATGGCAAGTCGTTCTGTTGAATGGACCGTAGTGCCTTTGCCGATGCTGTATTACAGGCGATGACAACCAATGGGCATCCCATATCAAACAGTTTCTTCACCGCCTCGCGTGTAAACTGATAGACAATCTCAAAAGAACGGTTACCATACGGAGTGCGTGCATTGTCACCAAGATAGACATAGTCATATCCCGGAAGAAGCTCACGCATCTTCTGCAATATCGTCAGTCCGCCATAACCAGAATCAAAAACTCCTATCGGGTTCATCTAATTTCAACTTATCGAGAATTTGCAATGTAACGTCAACACCCCTTGAGATATCAACCCAAGGACATACATTGCCATCATTGTTGAGAATAAAAGCACACTGCAGTTCTTCCCCCACTTGTCTTACAGCATCATTTATCTTCATACGCAGCAAGTCCTCAACATCGCGTTCAGCCTGCACATAAGCATTACGAGCCTTTTGCTTAAATTCGATGTTTCTGTCCATGGCATCCTGAAGTTCCAACTGACGTTTTTGCAGGATTATCGGTGGATAGTCTTTCTGTCCATCCAGGAACTCCTCATATTTCTCGTTGAAATCTTTTTCCACACGTGACATCTCAGCATCCAGCTGCATCTTTAGGGAATCCAATTTCGCCCTTTCCTGTTTATACTCAGGCATCTGCTTCAGCACACTATCATAACTGAAATATCCAAACAGATATTGTGCTTTTGCCCCACACGCCAGCATAAACAAGCAACATACTATAAAACAAAATCTTTTCATAATATTTTTAAAGAAAAGATGTGGTGAGAAATCCCCTCCACATCTTTATTTCTCCTAAACAAAATATATTTTCTTGTATTACTACCTTACTTCAAACCAAGTTTTGTTTTTACCAGAGGGGTTACGTCTGTGCTGAGTGTCTGACTGATATATGGTACGCCACCTGCTATATCCATTATATATACGAAACCACCTTCCTTACCAACAAGCTGTATTGCTTCTGATATTTTCTGTGTGATAGCCTGCATTTTTTCAGCAGATTTCTTCTGCAAGTCCTGCTGGTTGTCCTGATAAGCCTGCTGTATCTTCTGATAGAGTTCCTGCAGTTCTTGAGCACGACGATTCTTTGTTGCCTCAGGCAGAGTTTCTGCTTCCTTATCAAAAGATTCTGACTTTCTCTGGAATTCATCCTGCATTGTCTTCAAGTCTGCTTCATACTGCTTGCTGAGTGTTTCTATCTCAGTACGTGCAGCTGTATATTCCGGCATGGCCTGAACGATTTCCTGTGAATTAACATGACCAAACTTCTGCTGAGCAAAGAGACTCAGTGGTGCACAGATAAGTGCAATTGCAAATAATTTTTTCATTGTCTTGATTTTTAAAATTTATACTATTGTTTATTATTATCATTATTGTGTTGAGTAGCCTAACTTCTGCAGAATCTCATTACTTATATCTGCTTTAGGAGATGCAAAGATGATGCCATTATCCGTAGCACGGTCAAGGATGAGAGAATAACCTCGTAAGTTTGCGACCTCTTTGATTGCATTATAAATCTCCTCCTGTATAGGGGTTATCAATGCTTCACGTTTCTTAAACAATTCACCATCAGGACCAAAATACTTCTTTTTCAGTTCACCGACATTTTTTTCTTTTTCCATTATGTCGTCCTGCTTTTTCTTTTTCTGTTCCTGAGACAGGAATACAGATTCATTCTGATAGTTCTTATAAAGTGTCTGTATCTCTGTGTTAAGAGCATCTACTTCTGCCTGCCATTTCTTGCTGACCTGATTTAATTGCTCATTTGCTCTTTCGTATGCTGGAATATTTTTCAAGATATATCCCATATCAACGAGTGCGAATTTCTGTGCTGCCACTGGCATTGTAAAGATGCAGATGATACATAACAATATAAACCTGTATGATTTCATTGATTTTTCCATATTATCTTTATTCATTGTTTTTATTATGTATTAAAATTCTTGTCCAAGGATGAAATGGAAATGACTACCACCATAAGAATCAGATCCGAACACCTTGTCAAAACCGTATGCCCAGTCAATACCCATGAGTCCGACCATAGGCAAGAAGAGTCTTACACCGAGTCCTGCACTACGTTTCATATCGAAAGGATTGAAATTCTTTGTTTCTGTCCAGGCATTACCACCTTCTAAGAATCCAAGTCCGTAGATTGTTGTATTTCCTAACAGGAAAGGATAACGCAACTCCAATGTGAAACGGTCGTAAGCATAGCCTTCTGAGCCATACGGAGTAAGCGATCCGTTTTCATAACCGCGAAGACCGATGGTCTCTTCCGCATAAGAAGTAGAATAACCACTCATTCCGTCTCCTCCGACATAATATGTTTCAAAAGGTGATTTCTTATACTTGTTATAGCTACCTAACAATCCCACTTCAACACGTGTCATCAAGACGAAACACTTTTGTGAACTTGTCAGTGCAGTGAAGGTACGTGATTTGAATTTCCATTTATGATATTCTATCCACCTGTATTTTTCTTGTTGTTCTTTCTGATAGTTTGCATCCAGAGGATTTGTTGCCAGATGAGCATAATCCTTTCCATCCCAAGCTGAGAATGGAGGTGTCAGGGTAACAGAAAGCGTAAATTCCGAGCCCTTACGTGGGAACAACTGATTATCCGTAGATACACGAGATAAGGCAAGATTGAGATTCAAGTTATTACAGTTTCCTGTCTGCACGAGGAAATACCGCCAGTTCTTGAGCATATATCTCTGGAATGCAAGTGTTGCAGAGAACTGGAAAAAGTCATCTGGCCAACGCAGACGTTTACCCCATCCTACGGAGATACCCAACAACTGGATGTACTTATCCGGGTCGTAGTAATCAGTATAGTTGTTGTAATAACTACTTCCATAACCTGCCAGATAGTAGTTGTAATTGTTATAATAACTAGAATTATAGTACGTACTAGAGATGTCCGTCTGCTTTGAATAATATGCTCCTACAGACAACATGTTAGGTCGTTTTCCTCCAAACCATGGGTCTGTATATGAGATACTATAACTCTGATAATAACTACCATTCGTCTGAACACTAAGAGCCATCTGCTCGCCGTCACCAATAGGCATGATTCCACGATGTGCTTTATTCTTACCAAAGAGATTACGCATTGAGAAGTTGTTCAGTTTCAAACTGATACGACCAATCACACCTGTCTGTCCCCATCCTAATGAGAACTCCACTTGGTCATTGCTCTTGCTAGTAAGATTCCAGTCTATATCAACTGTCCCGTTTTCATAATCTGGTTTTACATCAGGAATACACTTTGTTTCATCAAAATGTCCCATTGATGCCAATTCACGAGCACTTCTCTCAAGTGCGTCTTTAGAGAAAAGGTCACCTGGCTTGGTACGTAATTCACGGCGAACAACATTCTCATAGAGTTTATCATTTCCATTGATACGTACACGATTTATATGTGCTTGCGGACCTTCCGTTATTCGCATTTCTATATCAACCGAGTCATTAACAATTTCTATTTCAACAGGCTGGCAGTTGAAGAACACATAACCACTATTGTAGTAATAGTTTCCGACTGCATCTTCGTCTGTCTTCAGACGTTTATCCATCAACACCTGATTATAAACGTCACCTTTATCCATACGCAACGTATGATTCAACTGCTCTGTTGACATTATGGTATTACCTATCCATGCGATATTTCGGATATAATATCTCTGTCCCTCCTCAATCTTGAAATATACATTCACATGCTTTTCATCAACATTCCATACGCTATCCTTGAGAATCTCAGCATCGCGATAACCTAGTTCATGATATTTTTCTAGCAGGTTTTTCTTATCCTCTTGGAATTTTTCATCAGTATATTTCTTAGATTTGAACAAGTTTGCAATACCGCTTGACTCATGTAATTTTTTCAGTGCACCTTTAGATATCAGTCCTCCCTTTATCTTTTTTGTTGGAAGATTTTTATTTCCTTCAATGATAATCTTCTTTATCTTTGTTTTTTCTTTCTTGTCGATATATACGTCCAATATGACTTGATTTGGATTTGTCAAATCTTCAATTTCATCAATAGTAATCTCTGCATTTTTGAATCCCTTATCATCAAAATACTTCTTTGCAAGAATCTTTGCACGGTCTTTCATGTTCGGAGTAATCTGTGCACCTTTCATGATGCCCAGTTTTTCTTCCAAATCTTCACGTTCAGATTTCTTGACGCCTCCATATCGTATATCAGAAATACGAGGACGTTGTTTCAGGTGAATTGTCAAATATATTTTATCATCTATGAGAGAGTCTGCTGATATGGCAACATCGGAAAAAAGACCATTTTTCCAATATCTCTTTACTGCTTCTGATATTTCAGTACCTGGAAGAGATATTGTCTGTCCCACTTCCAATCCAGACAAACCGATAAGAACAAAATCCTCATATCCTTTTACTCCCTCCACATTGATTCCACCAATAACACATGACCTTGGAACGCCCTCATAAGAGAAGGAAGGATTTTCAATTTTATTTTGTGCCGAAACTGACAATACACCGACGTTAAGAGCAAACAACTCCATAACCCCGACCATAATCAATCTGAGAAATATAGTTTTCTTTTTACTGTTCATTTTCAATCTGTTCTTCAGTTTTACCGAAACGTCTTTGACGTCCTTGATAGTCAACAATAGCCTCATGCAATGACTCTTCATCAAAATCAGGCCAGTATGTCTCGCAGAAATACAATTCCGAATATGCTATCTGCCACAACAGATAATTGGATATTCTGCATTCGCCACCAGTTCTAATAAGCAGTTCTGGGTCTGGTGCAAAATCTGTTGTAAGATTATTGCTTATTGTATCTTCTGTAATATCATTTACATTTATTTCCCCATCTTTGACGGATTGTGCAATCTTCTTTGTCGCCTCAACAAGTTCCCACTTGCTACTATAACTCAAGGCAACAACCATCGTCATTTTATCATTTTTTGCAGTATGTTCCTCTGTTTCATGCAGTTTCTTCTGCACTTCAACAGGCAGACGGTCTATATCACCTATCACACGGAAACGTACATTGTTCTTCATGAAAATCTCATCTTCCAACGAAGAAAGTACGAGTGCCATCAATGCAGCAACTTCATCAGAAGGACGTTTCCAGTTCTCTGTGGAGAAAGTATAAAGAGTCAGGAATTTCACACCCAGACGGGTACACTCCGACGTTATCTTCCTTACGGCGTCCACACCGGCTTTATGTCCCATCGCACGAGGCAAGTTCCTATTGTTTGCCCATCTGCCATTGCCATCCATGATGATAGCAATATGCTGCGGTATTCTGTTTATATCTAATTCTTTATTCACGTCAATTATTACATTGTCTGCATTTAGCCATGAAACTATATGTTACATACAATCTCAACTGCATAAAACAGTCTGTGTTCTTAAACAATCCGCTACTCTTTATTCCAAGTGGGTCTGCCACGCCATCAAGTTTATCAGAACTTGTAAAATGCATCGTCCACTCAAAACCGGAGTTAAGCCTTTCTGCTATCTTGTATTTCAGCCCTAATCCTAAAGGGAAGTTAACACTGAAATCATTGTATTTTTCTCCACTCACGTTCTCCTTACCATCAATATAGGAAGCACCGATACCTATTGTGATGTACGGAACTAATGATTTCAGACGTCTATAATCTCCAGACATGCCATGTTTCCAGAAATTATATTCAAACATCACATTCACATCTCCCAATGTTGTTTTGAAATCGACATTGTCTTTTTCCCGAATATATGAATCACTAGCATTCTTTGAGTTACCCTTCAACTGCCCTAATGACAAATCCAACTTAAAAGCCATGTGTTCGTCTGGCAGATATTTCATCATCAGCGAGCCCATTGGCTGGAATCCACGGAAAAGATTAGAGTTATAATCGCCTATGTAGTTCCACATACCTACGCCACCGCCAACTTCCATACGGTAATAGTCGGCTTCCTGTGCTGCAAGAGACTGCAACAGAAAGACAGATATTATGGCTACATAAATACGTTTCATGCTATCATTATTTTACTTTTTCCCATCCTGGTGTGCCCATGCCAAACGATTGAACAACCCACGCCATAATGTGCCATTCTGTTCCAACATCCACAGATGTTCTGCAGAAGATGCGACAACAACACTTGTGGTTTCTTGAGAAAAACCATCTGGTAGATAATAATTTTCCTTATCATTCTGCCACAACAGTCCCTCGTCTCGACTGACTAGGAATTTGCCATTCTGGACACTTATCAAATTGTCATCATAATAAGCCACAGAAAGATTCTGTGATTTTGGAAGAGAATAGCCTGTATCTCTTGTATAACTTATCCTTGACCAAGGATACACCTTGCTGTCTGGATCTTTTTCTATGATCTTTGTCCATACCACAGCTTTCTCCGCATCTGCAGGAGAGTTTCCAACGACGATAATCTTTTCTGTGTTTAAATTACTTTTTACCACCTTACTAAAACAGTATATATTTTCTGACGGTAAAAATTCGTCTTCTCCCTCTACAACATCCATTGTCCATTGTTTACCATCTACAGATTGCCATATCTTATTATCTGCTGAAATTGCAAACATCATAGTCGTACCTGCCGCAATAAGGTTTCTGAAAGGGAATTGCTCTGCAACAGTAGTCCACGATTTACCATCTGAAGATTTTTGCAAAGTCCCTTCGTGCAGAGCATAGAAATTATCATTGAATAGCATCACGTCTTTATCGACATCCGTATCAAATACAAATACCGAGCCATCCTTGACAATCATTTTACATTTTGTCGGCACACTTCCGATATTACCCATATTAGTCCAATAAAGAGAGTCACCATATTGCTGATGAACATTGATAGTTGTCTTATATGGTCGATAACCTGTGC
Organism: Candidatus Equicola stercoris; assembly: GCA_018065415.1. Taxonomy (GTDB): domain Bacteria; phylum Bacteroidota; class Bacteroidia; order Bacteroidales; family Bacteroidaceae; genus Prevotella. The sequence continues at coordinate 9,707 of JAGHTI010000059.1, read as the reverse complement.
CGTCAGCAGCATAAACTCTGAATTCTAATGATTTCGTAAAATCCAATGAGTCTGTTGCATTGAAGTTGTAGATAGTATCGTTCTCTGGAGTTTTATACCCTATTGCACCACTATTGTATGCACTGATGGTACACAGTACTTTTGATATGTCCGTTCTCACTGGCAGAGAATCTTCATTATAGATAAGTCCTCTTTCGTGGTCGATACAGAATTTATACTTGGTGCATACGATATTTGAAATATACGTACTATCCCTAAGTCCGTTAGAAGTCTTTGTAAACATTCTTCTTTTCAACGTCCCCAAAGAAAAGTCCGTTATTGCAGTATCACTTGAATATTCGAAATCCATTGTGTCGTCGCCAAGACATGAAGTCAGCAATAACACAAAAAAAGAAATTATTATTGTTGTTTTTTTCATTATGCTTGTATGCTGTCTAAAATTTTAGTTTGCAAATTTACACATAATAACGCAAACAACCACACTTTTAGTGTGATTTTTGCAAAAACAAAATAATAAATAGTCCTAAACGGGATGTAAAATTGTTAAAATCGAGCTACTTTGACAGTTTCCATGTAGCCCCATCTTTCGTATCTTTGACTTCAAAACCGAATGAAGCCAAGTCGTCACGAATACGGTCACTTGTCGCCCAATCTTTTGCATCTTTTGCTTTGGCACGCAAGTCAAGGAGCATATCAATAGCCTTACCAAACGCCTCTTCTCTGCCTTCTAATGAATTAGCACCTATACCAATATTACTATTGTTTTTCAAGCCAAGTATATCAAAAGCAAACAGTTCTATTGTTTGACGGAGTTCTTCCAAATCTGTGGCAGTTATTGTCCCCTTTTTGTCAGCGAGAGAATTGATTGTACGGCACGCATCAAACAGATTACTTATCACAATCTGCGTGTTTAGATCATCATTCATCGCATCGTAGCATTTTCCCTTCAGTTCCGCGACAAGTTTCTTCGTTGTTTCATCCGTTGTTTCAGAAACTTGAATTCTTTCTAAATTTGCGATTCCATCAAGAAGTCTTTCCAGTCCCTTTTGTGCACTAAGCAGAGCTTCATTACTAAAATCGACTGTGCTACGATAATGAGCTTGTAAGATGAAGAATCGTATCGTCATCGGAGAGTAAGCTTGTTCGAGAGAGTCATGATTTCCTGTAAAGAATTGTTCCAGAGTTATGAAGTTTCCAAGACTCTTTCCCATCTTCTGTCCGTTGATGGTAATCATATTGTTGTGCATCCAATATTTCACCATAGGCTTACCTTGCGATGCTATGGACTGTGCTATCTCACACTCATGATGAGGAAACACAAGGTCCATGCCACCGCCATGGATATCAAATTCTTCTCCAAGATATTTTCTACCCATTGCAGTGCATTCACAATGCCATCCAGGGAATCCTTCGCTCCACGGACTTGGCCAATGCATTATATGTTCTGGCTGTGCCTTCTTCCAAAGTGCAAAGTCCACTTGATTGCGTTTTTCCCCCACACCATCTAGTTCTCGGGAGTTATTGATTACGTCATTAAGATTTCTATTCGACAGAATGCCATAATGATGTTTCTCATTGTATTTTTCCACATCAAAATACACACTACCTTCACTTTCGTACGCAAAGCCATTGGCAAGAATCTGTTTTACAAGTTCTTCTTGTTCAATGATATGCCCAGAAGCAAGAGGTTCAATGCTTGGAGGAAGCACATTCAGTGCCTCCATAGCACGATGATATCTATTCGTATAATACTGAGCAACTTCCATCGGCTCAAGCTGTTCAAGACGTGCCTTTTTTGCAATCTTGTCTTCCCCCTCATCCGCATCATGTTCCAGATGCCCCACATCAGTTATGTTTCTTACATATCGTACTTTATAACCTAGATGTTGCAGATAACGGAAAAGTATATCAAACGTGATTGCAGGGCGAGCATGCCCCAAATGTGGGTCTCCATATACTGTAGGACCACACACATACATACCAACAAGAGGTGCATTGATTGGCTCAAACACCTCTTTCGTTCTTGTTAGCGTATTATAAAGATATAGTACCATATAGTACCCAGACCCGGGATCGAACCGGGATGGATTGCTCCACTGGTGTTTGAGACCAGCGCGTCTACCGATTCCGCCATCTGGGCTTATTAGCGGATGCAAAGGTAGTACAATTCAATATATCTGCCAAATTTTTTAAAGAAAAAGTAAACAAGTTCGAATCAGACAATCGGCAAACTCAACCCATTTATCTTCTCAAAGACATCCAGAGCATACACATCTGTCATCCCACTAATATAGTCTATCACAGCGGCAACACGTGTTTGCAGGTCCTCACTTTCAATATCATATTGAGAAGAAACACGCTTTATGAGTTGCTGAGAATAGAATTTGTTTGGATGCACAGCAGCTTCCGTAAACTGTTCCATGAGGGTTGCCATTATCTTATAACCTGCCATCTCAATATCTACAACGGGTTTAGAATGGTATATCTTGCCAAACGACACATCTTGACATTTATGATAAGCATCACGGACTTGTTCTGTCATCGCTTCTACAAGAGACATGTCAAACATTCCGTTCAGTATCTCTTGTTCATTACGAACAAATGCAGCAGCACACTCACGCTCCAACACCCCTATGACACGGGCTCGGATGTAAACAATCTTTTCATGGTCATCGGTAATGCCTTCTTCAATGATACGGAGCATTATCTGGTTCCTTGTTTTTTCATCGAAAAAGGACAGTAACAGATTACTCGTCTCATCGTATGTCAGAAGTCGAAGTTTGAATGCGTCTTCTATATCCATTATCTCATAACAGATATCATCTGCCGCCTCAACAATGTACACAAGCGGATGACGGGCATAACGTAATGGTTGTCCCGGACGGTATTGTCGCAACAACCCTAAGTCCTCTGCTATCTTGGCAAAATATTTAGATTCCGAATCAAAGAAACCAAACTTATCATGATCAGAAGCACCTATATATGCCGATGAATACGGATATTTTACCATCGCCGCTAACACTGAGTAAGTCATCACAAATCCACCTTGTCGTCTGCCCTTAAAACGATGCGTGAGAAGACGGAAAGCATTTGAGTTTCCTTCAAAATGCGTAATATCCTGCCAGAATTCTGGAGACACCTTGTCTTTTATCTTTTGTCCTGCTCCTTCAGAAAAAAACGTTTGGATAGCCTTTTCTCCCGAATGACCGAATGGAGGATTTCCAAGGTCATGGGCAAGGCATGCTGTGGCAACAATAGTTCCTATCTCTGGAAAGAGAGTTTCTGCCAGTTCAGGACGTTTTTCTATTATTTTCTGTGCAACATCATTGGCGAGCGACTGCCCCACAGAAGCCACTTCAAGAGAGTGGGTAAGACGGTTATGTACAAACACGCTTCCCGGAAGGGGAAACACCTGTGTTTTATTCTGCATACGACGGAAAGGAGATGAGAAGATGAGCCTGTCATAATCACGTTTAAACTCGCTGCGATCGTCATGACGACGAGGATGGGCATCCTCCTGTCCAAACCTTTTATTTGATATCAGTTTATTCCAATCCATCATAACTTTTACATCTTAAATCAATCCTCATGGTGTTCATAGAACAACTTGTTCGCTCCTGATGTTATCTTGACAGCTTCTGGATGTCCTTTAGCAAAAGACTCCATGTGCCGTACACGTTTTTCTTCAAGCATCTCATCGACAGCAATCAATATTCCAGTCTCCTCCACATCACCAAAACCATAGTTTATTGCCGTACCAAATAGTTTCATTGTCGGTGACAGATTCATATACGCGTTCACCAGTGGTGGAATATTAAGTCCCATCTTTGATATTTCTCGTTTCAATATACGATAATCACGACGGAACTCGTCTTCATTCAACACCGCCTTCAACTCGTCTTCTGACGTATCTAAAAGCAGTGGCTTTACTGGCATTACGAGATTTTCCTTATCACTAAAATGTTTTTTGAGGAAATACAGTATTAGGTCACGTCCACGTCGGATATATGAAGGATACATCGTCATCTTTCCGAAGAAGTATTTGCAGTCAGGCAATATTACCAGCAATGCACCGAGTCCGTCCCACAGATTATCTAGAGCAAACATCGATTTTGGATTTGAACGTGTATTCTGATATTCCAACGACACGTAGGAACGCCCGAGTTCTATCGTCTTCGGCAGATAGTCTTTTATGAACTTTTCCGAGAAGTGAAACATGTGTGATGTTGCAAGGATAGGTTGTCCCTTTTCATCAAACTGCACATCTTTCCCCAACATATAGCGATAGCCACCTATTATCTCCTCCTGCTCTGGATTCCAGACCACAAGTTGCTTGTAGCAGTTTTCACATGTATCAAATTCGTCAAGGTCGCAGTCAAGCCCTGTACCACCACCGGCAGCACGGAAGGCTTCTTCCCTTTGACGACCTATCTCGCGTACCACGTTTGGAGAATCGTGCCAAGTGACAATATAGATTTCATTACTGCTCTTGTTTGTCATTCGCAGTCTCTTATCATCCGTCAGTTCTGCTTTCAGCACCTCTTTTGGGATTGGAGCAATGATTTTCTTCTCTTCCATATTATGGTTATAGTTTTAGTTTTCGTTCAAGTCATAGACAACATCTTTCACCCATTGAGCCCATTGTACAGCAGTCTTTGTCTTGTCAAAGGTCTCCCAAGGTATGGTCTTTCCCACTCTCACCTTAAATGTCTTATGACGATTCTTATACATCTCATCGACGAGCCACAACATAGCAAAGTTGAATTTCAGATGCAGGCGTTTACACCACAGGGCAACATTGTAGAACCACTCGGAATTTCTTCCATCGAAATATATCGGTACTATGTCACGTTTATATGCCACACTCTTTTGGATAAAAGTCTTTGTCCACTCGCAGTCCTTGATGCTTCCGTCTGATTGCTTTCTCGAACATAGTCCTGCTGGGAACATGAGTACATGATTTTCACTTCTGTATGTTTCATCCATCATCTGCATCAGTTGGCGTGACTGCCTGCCCACCTTGTTCACAGGTATGCAGAGCGGAGCAAGCCCTGGTATATACATCAAGAAGTCATTGACAGGCAGTCGCAGTTTGTTTCCATAATGCTGCGTCAGCAGATACCCCAAAGCAACACCATCAGGACCGCCAAGAGGATGATTACTGACAAATGTATATTGATGTCTGTCATCATCTTTCGGCAGGTTTTCTTCGCCCTCCACATCAAGGGTAATATCCAAATAACGCATACCATCTTCAAGCCACACCTTGCCCTTCAGATTTCTGCTCTCCCAGAAATAGTCGTTGAGTTCATCTTGATGAATAATCTTCTTCAGTTTATTTATCAAGAAACGTGGGATAAACTTTGCCTTCCCCCCTGCTTTCAGGCTAACAATTTTGTCAAGGTCAACGGCTTTTTCCATTCATATAGTCTTTTCGCGGTTACAAAAATAGCACAAAAAAACATTACCTGTGCATAATTCCATGACAAAATGTATCTTTTTTACTTTTTCATTTCAAACAGCAACAGCCAAAGTAGCCAACTCATCATGTAAACAAACAAGCCAAACACACAGCCGGCAATCACATCTACAGCATAATGAGCACGGATATAGACAGTGGCAAGACATATCAGTATGAACAAGAACAATATCACTCCACCAAATTTCCGATTGCCTTTGAAAGCAAATATCGTCATCAGCAGTGTTATCGCCACATGACTGCTTGGGAATGCTGCAATAGGACGCTCTCCTGTCTCATGAGTAAACACCAACAATTTATAGAAAAATCCATCCTTCCACCCAGGATTATATTGCGTCTGCGTGTTGTCAAGGAAATATCTGCCTATATCAGGGAAGGTTCCTTGTGCAATGTTATCCACGCCAACAATCTCGTAATAATACTGAGGACCGCAGACTGGCACAAAGATAAATACTATATATGTAAGGAAGAAAGAGGTAAAAAATATGAATGTCATCTTCTCTAACTCCTCATACCTTCGGAAGAAATAGAACAGCAGCACGGATGCCATGATGAAGAAATAACTCACATAGCCCATACACATCAGTTCGCTAAATACTGGTGACGACACTTTTTCTGCAAACAGCAATGCTGGTTGACAACCGAACAGCGACTGATCCCAAGCGGCTATGAGATGGTCGAGATACGGCATACAGCAGTTAAACTCAAACAGGTCGGGATACCATAGGCTCAGCATCCACAACTGGGCACAGTATCGTACCAGATACATAAATCTGCAAGGAATGCAACGGTATGCCAACCATAGGGCAAGGATTATGGATATGCCCTCTATCCTTAGCGACACTACGCGCGACATGTTCGGCATATCCTCACGGAGAATGAATGCAAGCACAAGGGTGATGACGATATACGCCAACACTACCCATTCCATCGAGATAAGTCCCTTCTTTATCTTCTTGTCTTTCTTAAATAGTTCCATCCTTCAACCAACTACTAACACCCTTTGTTAAATCATATTCTGGCTCATACCCCAGTTCCTCCCTTGCAGGACGGATATCACAACGCCAGTTGCGCTGACGGAGTATGTTGAACTTATCCATGTTCAATGCTGACATCCTACCCGTCATCCTTCCCCACAGACCGCCTATTTGGCATATTATCCACAACAGCCACACTGGAGCAACGATACGGAACACAAACGATATCCCCAACTCCTTCTTTATCAATTTTGAAAAGTCTGCCGAGCGATAGACATTTCCGTCAGAGATAAAGAACTTTCGTCCACTCTCTCCCCTCTCCAATGCAAGGAATACAGCCTTTACCAAGTCTGCCACATACACGAATGTTATCTCCTGAGGACGGAAACCCACAGCAAAATCCACATGTTTCCTTATGCTATCCGCCATCATTAGATAGTCTTTCTCTCTTGGTCCATACACACCTGTAGGTCGTAGTATTACTATTGGGACCTTCTTCACAAACTGCCCCAGATAGCGTTCTGCCGACATCTTACTGTCGCCATAGGTAGTATTTGGCATAGGGGTGTCCGACTCTTCGATATCCGTATAAGGATAGTTCTCACGCACAGCACCGACAGCACTAAGCGAACTCATGAAGACGAATTTCTCGGGAATTATATCTAAGTCTATTATAGCATCAATGAAGTTTTTTGTTCCCAGAGTATTCACCTTATAGAAATCGCTTTTATGCAGGCATTTCGTCGCACCAGCAACATGTACTATGTAATCCCAGCGATGCCCCTGCAGAGCCTTGCAGACACTGTCCTTCGTAGAGAAGTCCAAGTCAAGAAAGTTTATTCTCTCATCATTCAGATACCGTCTGCTGGAAGTGCTACGCACGGCAGCCCACACCTCAAGTCCACGGTTCAAAGCCTCCTCAACGATGAAACTGCCAATAAACCCACTGGCACCAGTTATCAATATGCTTTTCATAATAAACATTCATTTTAACCCAGCCCGCTAAATTACAACAAACCGCAAACATAAACAAAAAAAAGTGCGTCAATACTATCGACGCACTTTCCTTATTATATATATTCTGCTCTATTAGAATGTCCAGTACATACCAAAAGACAAAGCTCTGCCGTCAACGTTAAAGCCAAATTCATTATACCTATCTTGTACTGTTTTATATCCTAACCCACCAAGATGTGCAACAAGAGTAATCTTTTCTGAAGCTGCAAACTTAATACCTGGACGTAAAGCAACACTGAATTCATTTGTTGAGTCACCTTCTTTTGGAGACAGAATACCGAAATCAACGCCACCATCTACAAAGAAACCAACTTTACCAGTATTGAAGAAAGTATAACGAGCATAAGGATTAACATTAAACTTAGTATAATTATTATCTTTCTCATTACCTTCATTCGTCATTGATGTAAATCCTAAACCAATAGCGATATCCCACTTTTCGTTGAGAGAATAACCAATTTCTGGCTGAATACGGAATTCTGTTTGAGTATTGTCATTAAGTTCAGTTTTTGCATCCCCTGTTGGGTTTTTAAAACCAAGACCTAATTCACCACCTACCCAAATCTGTGCACTTGCACCTAATGAACATGCAACTAATGCTACTAAAAGTACTAATTTTTTCATTTTTTTAATTTTTTGTTTTTTATTGTGCCTACTCTTTTAAAGGTTTTCAGCATTACCCTTTTTTATTTTTCGGTTGCAAAGTTATAACAAATCGCAAACAAGAAAAAAAAAAACTCACTATTATTTCATCATCTTACTGGTTAGCACCTCCACTCCTTATTTATTATATGGCAACAAATTCACCAAACGTTTTTCCATTCCCTTCTATGTGAGAAGAAAATTAAGCAACAACCTCCAATTATTTCATACGTATTTTCCATCTTCAGCGTGTTATTACATAAACGCAATTTGAAATTATTTACTATTATTATGAAGAAAAGAAGTATCATCCTTGCTTTGGCATGCCTTGCTATGACTAACATCTGTTTCTCACAGACGCAACATAAATATAAAGAGGTGAAACGTTTCAGGGCAGAATACGCCAACCAAGCCGTTGCCGCTGACGGGAAATATGTCTATGCCATTCAAAACACTCACATAACAAAGTTTACACAGGACGGTGACTCCATAACTACATGGCACGAACCAAACAAGGAACGCATCCGACACATAAACAGTGGCATAGTGATAGGCCACAAACTATATTGCGCCCATTCCAACTTCCCGAAGACTCCTATGGCAAGTTCCATCGAGGTTTTCGACACAAGGACGATGCAACCGATAGAATCCATAAGTCTTGGCAGAAACATCGGCTCCTGCACATGGATAGTGCCAGGAAAGAAATGCTGGTACGTGTTCTTCGCTCATTACGACAGGCACGATGCAAAACACGGTGGTGAGGAAGGCAAGGATGTATCCTACTCGCAGTTGGTGCAGTTTGACAAGAAATGGCGCAGACAGCAGTCATGGATATTGCCAAAGGCATTGATAGAGGAGATTCGTCCTACAAGTCTCTCCGGAGGAATACTCATCGATGATGTTTTCTACTGCACAGGACATGGTGCAGGAAAGTGTTATCTGCTGAAACTGCCACGTTACGGGATGACGATGGAATGGATAGGAACGATAGAAATCCCATTCGACGGTCAGGGCATCGCACAAGACAAGAAAGGCAACCTCTGGGGGATAATACGAAAAGAAAAACAAGTGCTGAAAGCAGAACTTTGTAAAGAATAAACAAGTCATCGATAATTGTTATCAAACCGAATTTCCGTAATAAAAAAAACAGGAATTCGGTTTTTTCTTTTTGCCATTTTGTGGAATTTCCGCAATTTTCAAATCATTGCGTTGTCCGAAGCCAATCCTTGATTGTTGTTGGGGTAAAAAACAAGATACTTAAAAGATTTTTAGTATCTTTGCACCAGATTTGTAAAAACAATTACAGAAATATGAACAAAAACATTTTTAGATTTCTACTTTCCGCAGTGCTGATGATGTGCTGCACGGCGGTTTGGGCTGATGGCGACTGGACAATTCTTGAACAGCCAACATGCAGCAAGTATGGAACAATGCAGAACCCTGCAAACACAAGCGAACTGCGTCTTGTGCCGAAACTCGCACATCATTTTGGAGACGATGGCAAATGTACCGTCTGCCATCATGACGCACCGACGAAGTACAACGGCACTCCTGCCACAAGCCTTGTTACCATCACGGAAGACAACTACGCC
>JAGHTI010000019.1 GCA_018065415.1 Candidatus Equicola stercoris | reverse complement strand
TGATTATATCATATAAATTGTTTAGAACCTATAACCCAATCTAATTTCTGGTTTATTGAAGTGGCATTTTTCCCCAAATTCTGTGAAGTCTGTTCCATACTGGAAGCCGAGGAATACCTGGCGGAATGCAACATTTGCACCTATGTGCCAACCCAGCTGGAAACGACTTGGTGCATCATCACCACTAAAGATGTCTTCAGTTTCCGAATCATGACTATCAGTATATTTATTTTCACCCCAAGCATATACGTCAAAGTTAAGACCTGCATAAGGTTCAATAGTGAAATCAGAATTAGGGATGTTAAAATCGTAAGCAATGCTCAATGGAACATTAACAGCAAAGGTTTTAAATTTGTATTCATATTTGCCCTGATCTTTAGAATACGTGTTAAAACGAATATTACCACCTACCTTGAAATACAATGGAGCTGTTGACATGATGCTTATTGCCTTGTTGTAACCGAGAGTAAAACCATTATATCCGCTTTCTGTGTGACCATCAGCAGACAGAGAATGAGGACCATACTGGAAATATACTTCATTGAAATTCTTGATTTCATCGGAAGAATTTCCACCATTAGAGAACTGAGCATTTGCCGACATTGCGACAATCATTGCAACTGCAATAAAAAATACTTTTTTCATAATTTGTTTGTTTTAAGATTTATAATTAGTGAATGAATTCCATTTTCCATATATTTGCCGTACCTGTTGTACTGCCACGCTGTGGTAAAGGATAATTACATTCCCTCAGCATTTTTATTTTTTACGTGTAAAGACAACTGTTTCTTCATGTCCTGGTTCATCGTAATCATAGGTTAGATACAACTTGTCTCCAGAAATTGAAAATTTACAATCCTCACTCCAAGTGCTACGGTCCTCAATAATAACCGGCTTGGTTTCACCTTTTTCGCGCCAACCGATATAAAGGATATCACCAGAAGTCTTCCACGCAAAATAATCTATTTCTTCTCCTTCAGATTTTCCGCGCACATTTTTAATTTCGTTTTCATATTTTACACCTGTTCCATCAGCATTGAATGACAATTCGTTATATTCATCATCATCCATATCATACGAATACCATGTTCCGACAATAGATTCGCTACCACCATTGTCATCATCATCGTTGTTACATGCTGTGAAAATAAACATCTGCAGACACACTACCATGAATAAAAATACTTTTTTCATAATTTGTTTGTTTTAAAAGATTTATAATTAATGAATAAATTCCATTTTCCATATCTTAACTATAGTCTGTAATGCGATTTATAGTTTTGCATATTTCGTACCATCCCTGTAAATGTTATTACCATCCTTCGTTAAGATGTCTCCATTTGATACAATAATCGTAGAGCCATCAACAACATAAGAATATACATGGTGATTTTGGTCTTCTTCGAAATACCATCCCGGACATCCTGGCAGAGGTGCCCAACGAACCCAATCCGCCCAAAGAGAAGGGTTGGTATTATCGGTTAGACCCGAATAATGACATTTATCTTTTTCAAACCATATAACATACCCATCCTTATACTCAATACCCTCGAAAGAATCTTGATAATAATACGCATAAGCACCACTTACATCATTATACACATCGTCATCATCATCGTTGCTGCATGCTGTGAAAATGAACATTGGCAGACACACTGCCATGAATAAAAATACTTTTTTCATAATTTGTTTGTTTTAAAGATTTATAATTTTTTATTATGTGTTATGGAAGGGTTTGTTATCCGACGCGAATTTACTCTAAAAAGAAATGCCACTCCGTCAATATATGTATTGTATTTGCGACATGTCGCAAATGAGGTACAGTTGTGTATCTGGCTAGAGTTGGTTTTTTCTGCGGAAGACATAATTTCGTTTAAAACAATAACCTTTTCTTTTGAAAATTTGGTTACTGCAATAACCTTTTGTATCTTTGCACTCGGAAAATAACAAAACAGAAAATGGAGTCATTATATCGCAAACACCACATACTAATCTCGCAGGTGAGTACGGAGATAGTCCGTGAGAGTCTTTATCAGATTGACTGGGAAAAACCACTTGTTGCCATTCGTGGGTCGCGGGGTGTGGGAAAGACTACCCTTATGCGTCAGTATATCAGTATGCATTATGGAAACAATGCCGGCGAGGCTCTTTACTGCGTTATGGACAGTATGTATTTTACCAATCACACTCTACTGGCTCTCGGCGAACGGTTTCATCAGATGGGCGGTAAGCATCTGTTCCTTGACGAGGTGCACAAGTACTCTGACTGGAGCAAGGAAATAAAGGAACTCAACGACTTATATCCCGACCTCAAGATTACGTTTACGGGTTCTTCGCTTATCCAGATTCTCAATGCCGATGCTGACCTTTCCCGCCGTGTATTGCCTTATTCTATGCATGGGCTCTCTTTTCGTGAGTACATGCTCTTCTATCACAAGATAAAACTGCCAATACATTCTCTTCAGGATGTGCTTACCAATGCTGATGCTATCTGCGAAGAGGTAAACAGACTTTGTCATCCGCAGAAAATGTTTGAGGAATATCTACGGGTAGGCTATTATCCATTTTTCGATGGTAACGACGTACAGTACTACACACGCATTGAAAACATCATTTCCTTCATTATTGAACAGGAAATGGTGCAATTCTGCAATATCGATGCGGCATATACGCGCAAACTGAAGGCTATGCTCCTATACCTTGCGGATAACATCCCTTATGAGGTTAACATAGCAAAACTGTCGTCGTATCTTGAACTCAATAAGATTACTGTCCTCAGCTATCTTTCCAGTCTTCAGAGGGCAGAACTCCTGCATCTGCTCTATTCCGACAACAAGTCGGTTTCCAAGATGCAGAAACCTGACAAAATATACATCCACAATCCGAATATGCTGTGTGCTCTCGCTTCAAGTGAAAATATAGGTACTCTCCGTGAATGTTTTGTTGTCAACCAGCTTTCCACTCACCATATTGTAGAGTATGGGAAAACTCAGGGGGATTTCTTCGTTGACGGTCGCTGGACATTTGAGGTTGGTGGACACGACAAGTCATTTGATCAGATTGCCGACATACCGGATTCCTTCATATTTGCTGACTCCATGGAGTTTCCTGTCGGCAAGAAACTTCCGCTCTGGATGGCAGGGCTTATATACTAAAGTTACGACTAAAAGAAGTCGTTGTAATAGGTGAAGAAATTGTAGTTGAGGAGTTTTGAGATTCGCAGTAGGAGTGCGGTATCAATGCTCGGACGTTCATAGATGCGATACACTACCGTCCTGGCACAACCTAACTCCCGTGATAGCCACACCGTAGTGCGACCCTGTTCTTTCATCACCTTAAATATCTCTTCGCCTATGTGCATACGACATAAGATTTTCTTTTGACCTCTCACCCATGAAAGTCGAACAACAATATGTATCCTATGAAAAGAGCGTGGGTGATTATCATCTCGCTAATCCCACGTACAGGTTCTGGAATACCACACTCTAGAATTAGCACTCAACAGCCCACGCTTCGGATTATATAGCATGAAGCCAATAATCACCAACGTAAACGCATCGCGCATCATCTTCCAGAGTGTCAAATTTTCCAGATTTGTACGTAGAAGACAACGTTGAAAACGTCTTTTCACCAACTGCGCCCTACACGAGAGCCATGTTGTTTTTTACCCTTAAAGTTCTTTGCCCCTGACCCAACAGGGCCATTAAGCGTTGCAAAAATAATAATTATTTCCTAAATACAAAAAAGGCTACATCTAAAAAACTTTGGTAATTGAATCAAGTTTCGCATGTTTCGCATGTACTCAACTTGCAGTCGTTTAGGAGACTAGATAAAAGTTTAATGGTTTAAAGGTTTAAACCGCAAAACCGCATAACCGTATTTTGTATGTTTTGATAAAAATTTGGAATTCGGACGTTTTTGTATTATCTTTGTATCTGTTTTTGAAAAGTTCGGGCGTGATGAACGCTGATGATAACAAGCAAAACAAACAGTATAAAAATCCATGAGCAATAGAATTTTTACGAAAAAGAAGGGAGACATGCACATTGCTACCCTTTGCCTCAGTACGACACTTGTACTTATAATCTTGGGTATGATTGTCCTTTTCCTATTTGCCGCAAACAACATTTCAAAATCCGTAAAGGAAAACCTTACGGCAAGTCTCATCCTTGACGATTCTCTGACATTGCAACAAGGGAAGAAACTGACACAGGATATGCTCCGCCGTCCTTATACTCATAGTGCTGATTTTATCGGCAAGGACAAGGTGCTGAAGGAGGAGACAAAGGCTATGGGCATAGACCCGTCTGAATTTCTGGATGAGAATCCGTTCATGTCATCAATAGAGCTGACTCTGAAAGCAGAATATGCAAATAAAGACTCGGTGAAATGGATAGAAAAAGAGTGGAAACAGTCAAAATCCATAACGGACGTAATCTATCAGCATGACTTACTGGATAAGATAAATAATAACATCCAGAAAATAAGTCTTGTTCTTGTCATCCTGGCAGTATTCCTGCTTATCGTATCGTTTACGTTGATAAACAATACTATACGCTTGAGTGTTTATTCGCAGCGTTTCAAGATGCACACAATGAAACTGGTGGGGGCTACTTACGGTTTCATACGCAAACCGTTCCTCAAGAAGATGATGTTTGTGGGCATCATCTCTGCTTCTCTGGCTTGTGTGTTCATTGGAATATGTATTGTGCTACTCTATAATTATGAGCAATATGCAGTGAGCATAATAACACAAGATATAGTGCTTATCACTTATATCTCTGTGTTTGTTCTAGGATTGCTGATTTCAACTGTATGCACATTCATCTCTGTGAACAGATTCTTGAAGATGACGGCTGCAGACTTGTATAGATACTAATGCTTCAATGCATTGATGCATTATAATTAATAATTAATAATTAGAGGTTAAGAGCATTAACGATTAAAATAGCAAAATAAAATGGGAAAAGAGAAACTGGCTTTCGGTAAAATTAATTTCATCATGCTTGCCATCAGCATGGTAATAGTTATCATTGGACTTATCCTGATGGCGGGAGCGGGTTCGACTGAAGAGGCTTACAATCCTGACATCTTTTCTCCGATGAGGATAAAGGTGGCTCCTATAATCACATTTGTAGGTTTTCTGTCAATAATTGTTGCTATCCTCTGGAAGCAAAAGAAATAAAATTAAAAGACAATGAGCGATATAGAAGCATTGATATTAGGTCTTATCCAAGGTCTGACGGAATACTTGCCTGTAAGTAGCAGCGGTCATCTGACTATATTCTCCAATCTGTTTGGCATGGAAGACGGTGAATCGAATCTTGCTTTCACAATTGCAGTCCATGTAGCAACTGTCTTGAGTACAATAGTCATCCTATGGAAAGAAGTGTCATGGCTCATAACGGGATTAACGAAATTCGATGACTCCAACCGCGACAAGGTTAAGGGAAAGACTATAGTATCACGATTGAGTGAGGAACATAAATATACTCTCAACATTCTGGTGTCAATGATTCCTGTTGGCATCGTTGGGCTGTGTTTCAAAGACTATGTAGAGGAAATCTTTGGCAGTGGTCTTGTCATCGTTGCCATCATGTTGCTGTGTACGGCACTCCTGCTTGCATTCTCATACTATGCACGTCCGCGACAGAAGAAAGAGCTCTCTCTGAAGGATGCTTTCATCATCGGTATTGCACAGGCTATTGCAGTGATGCCAGGTCTCAGCAGGTCGGGCAGCACCATTGCAACAGGACTGATACTGGGGAACAATAAGGAAAAGTTGGCACAGTTCTCGTTCCTCATGGTCATCCCACCTATTCTCGGTGAGGCATTTCTAGATACGACGAAGATGCTGGAGCAAGGTGTGGGTGCTGTTTTTGGAGAAATCTCCATTTCTGCTCTAATCATCGGTTTTATCGCTGCTTTCATTGCAGGATGCGTTGCCTGTAAATGGATGATAAGTATAGTTAAAAAGGGGAAACTAATATATTTTGCTATCTACTGTGCTATAGTAGGTATGGCACTCCTTGGTTATGAACTTCTTTGAGGGCGAGGTAATATATTTGAATAAACCTTACAAACTGTCGAGTTTCGGTGCTCTGGCTTTCGTGCGTACTAGGTTGTCACGCAAGCTGGGAGTGAAACGTCTCAAGACAGGGCATGCAGGGACTCTGGACCCCCTTGCGACAGGGGTTCTCATTCTATGCACAGGGAAGGCAACAAAGAGGATTGAGGAATTTCAGTATAAGACAAAGGAATATACGGCTACCATGCAACTTGGTGCGACGACACCTAGTTACGACATGGAGCATCCTGTTGACAAGACATATCCTGTGGAGCATATCACAAGAGAGCTGATAGAAGAAACTCTGACCTCTTTTGTTGGTACCATACAACAGCGACCGCCAGAATTTTCTGCCTGTAAGGTTGATGGCAAACCTGCTTACAAGTTGGCACGCAAGGGGAAGGAAGTGAAACTGGAACCAAAGACACTGGTCATTGATGAAATAGAACTTACGGACTTTAACCCAGAAAACATGCAGTTGTCGATACGCGTAGTATGCAGCAAGGGTACGTATATAAGGGCATTAGCACGTGACATTGGTGAGGCGTTAAGGTCGGGAGCATATCTAACTGCTCTCTGTCGCACAAGAATAGGGGACATAACGCTTGATGACTGTCTCACACTGGATGAGTTCAACGAATGGCTGGAGAGGGCTGAGCTGAGAGTTGAGAGCTGAGAGTTGAGAGCTGAGAGCTGAGAGCTTATGGTAATTAAAAATTAATAATTAATAATTAATAATTGATAATAGATAAACTGTAAAACAGATAAACACAATGAAACTATCAGAATTTAATTTCTTCACTCTCACGGATAAGGATATAGCACTTAATCCACCATTACATCGAGATGAATGTAAGATGATGGTTATTCACAAGAAGTCCGGAGAAATTGAGATGTTCAAAAAAGATGAAAACGGAAAACCACTCAATGGGAAAGGTAGAAAAAAGGTTTTCATTGAGTTCCGTGACATCATCAACTATTTTGATGAAGGAGATACTTTCGTTTTCAATGACACAAAAGTATTGCCTGCACGTCTTTTCGGTACTAAAGAGAAGACGGATGCAAATATTGAAGTATATCTGCTCAGAGAACTGAACAAGGAGATGCGTCTTTGGGATGTCATCGTGGAACCTGCACGAAAGATTCGTATTGGTAACAAATTATTCTTCGATGAAAGCGGTAGCATGGTTGCGGAAGTTATAGACAATACGACATCACGCGGACGTACATTGAGATTCCTTTATGAATGCAGTCATGAGGAATTTAAGGAAGAACTGTTCAAGCTCGGTGAGGCTCCGCTACCTGAATATATCATCTCCAGAAGAAAGACGACAGCCGATGACCTGACGAATTTCCAGTGTCTATTTGCAAAGAAAGAAGGTGCTGTCACCGCTCCTGCATCAGGGTTGCACTTCTCACGCGAACTGCTGAAACGCATGGAGATAAAAGACATCAACAAAGCTTTCGTCACCCTTCACACATCATTTGCAAACTTTAACGATATTGATGTGGAAGACCTGTCAAAATACAAGATGGACAGCGAACAGATGGAAGTCAATGACGAGGCATGCCACTTGGTGAACAATGCAAAAGAAGAAGGACATCATGTTGTTGCAGTAGGTACAAGTGTTGTACGTACTTTGGAGACGGCAGTGGGAACAGATGGCAAACTGAAAGAGTATGAAGGTTGGACAAACAAATTTATCTTCCCACCTTATAACTGTCAAGTGGCAGACTGCATGGTAGGCAACTTCTATCATCCACTGTCAACATTACTTATGGTAGAGTGTGCATTTGGAGGATATGACTTGATGGTAGAAGCATACAAACTGGCATTAGAGAACGGTTACAAGTTCGGATGCTATGGCGATGCAATACTCATATTGAATGATTAGTCATTCAGAATCTTTAGCCATGAAAAAATATGAATGAAGGTGGCTAAAGGCTAAGAAGTAATTTCTTTTAACGGAATCATCACAAATGCCCTTGTCTGCATCAGCGGATGAGGGATTTTCAATTCTGGAGTGTCAACAGTGACATCGTCATACAACAGAATGTCAATATCAATGATTCTATCGTGATAATGTCCGTCATGACTTTTTGTTTTCCGTCCCAAATCATTTTCTATCTGTTGTGTTGCCAACAACAGTTCTTCAGGAGAAAGAGATGTCTGGCATCCGACAACAACATTGACGAAATCATTCGGCGACTGAAAACCTTGTGGAGCAGAATAATAGAACGACGAGCAGGCAACAATAGTGCCCACTCGCTTTCCTATCAGTTCTATAGCCTTGTTGATATTTCTCTCCTTATCACCAAGGTTTGAGCCTATACCAAGATATATCATTCTTTTCCAGAACGTTTACGTGACAAATGGTCAAGGATTATCTTCCGCACACGCATACTCTTTGGTGTCACCTCCACCAATTCATCCTCTTTAATATATTCCAATAGTTCTTCAAGGCTAAACTCCACTTTTGGTATTATATGAGCCTTTTCGTCGTTTCCGCTGGCACGCGTATTTGTTAACTGTTTTGCTTTTGTAACATTGATGACAAGGTCGTTTTCATGCACATGTTCTCCCACAACCTGACCTGCATAGACGTCATCACCCGGATCAATGAAGAAGCGTCCTCTATCCTGCAGTTTGTCTATAGAATAAGCAAAGGCATTTCCTGTTTCAAGAGCTATCATGCTACCATTGATGCGACGTTCCATATTTCCCTTATAAGGCATATATTCCTTGAAACGATGAGCCATAATCGCTTCTCCCTGTGATGCTGTGAGAATGTTGGTACGCAATCCTATGATACCACGAGAAGGAATGTCGAACTCTATGTTCACCCTATCGTCTTGTGTTTCCATAGACGTCATCTCTCCCTTACGACGTGTTACCATGTCAATCATCTTGCTTGCAAACTCTTCTGGAACATTTATTGTCAGTTCTTCAATAGGTTCACATTTCACACCGTTTATTTCCTTGTATATAACCTGCGGTTGTCCCACCTGCAGTTCATAACCTTCGCGTCGCATCGTTTCTATCAATACCGACAGATGTAACACACCACGTCCGCTGACAATCCATTTGTCGGTGGAATCAGGGAAAGATTCAACTTTCATAGCCAGGTTCTTTTCCAATTCACGATGGAGTCTGTCATTGATATGACGAGATGTAACCAACTTTCCTTCCTTCCCAAAGAATGGTGAATCGTTGATAGTAAACAACATGCTCATTGTCGGTTCGTCAATGTTGATAGTAGGCAATGCTTCAGGGTTTTCCAGATCGCAAATAGTATCGCCAATCTCAAAATTGCTCAAGCCGATGACGGCACATATATCTCCGCTTGACACTGCATCAGTTGCAGTATGTCCCATGCCAGTGAAGGTATGCAGTTCTTTTATCTTTGTCTTCTCCATTGAACCATCACGATGGCACACTGTGATTTGCTGTCCCTGTCGCAGTGTTCCGCGATGTACTCGTCCTACAGCGATTCTACCGGTATAGGTAGAATAGTCCAATGACGTAATCAACATCTGTGGTGTTCCATCAAGGTGCTGAGGTGCAGGGATATGTTCAATAATCTTATCCAATAGATATGTGATGTCGTTAGTAGGTTTATCCCATTCCGGTCCCATCCATCCCAGTTTGGCACTGCCATATACAACAGGAAAGTCCAACTGTTCCTCCGTTGCATTGAGAGAGAACATCAAGTCGAAGATCATCTCATAGACCGTTTCAGGACGACAATTAGGTTTGTCCACCTTATTTACAACAACAATAGGTTTCAATCCTATCTGCAAAGCCTTCTGCAACACAAAACGAGTCTGTGGCATAGGTCCTTCAAAGGCATCAGCCAACAGCAGACAGCCATCCGCCATGTTCAGCACTCGTTCCACCTCACCACCGAAATCGGAGTGTCCCGGAGTATCAATGATATTTATCTTTACACCTTTATATGTAATAGACACATTCTTAGAGAGGATGGTTATGCCTCGTTCTCTTTCCAAATCATTGGCATCCAACACTTGACTACTTTCGTTCTGTCCTTCTCTAAATAAATGGCCCGCTGTCATCATCTTATCTACCAGTGTAGTCTTCCCATGATCCACATGGGCGATGATGGCAATGTTTCTTATGGATTGCATAGTATCTGACATATTCTATTTTGAAAAAATTTGGATTCACTCAATTTCATCACCCCTTGGTTGATGATGCTAAAGCACAGGAAATGGCCATTTGACGATGTGAGATACCCAGCCAACGAAGACACTCCTGAGACAGACCCCGTCTTGGCATGAACATTCCCTGCAGCTACTGTTCGCTTCATACGTTTTTCCAAAGTACCATCCTTTCCTGCTATAGGCAATGAAGGGTATAAATAATAAAAGATATCGTTGTTCTGGAATGCATATTTCAAAAATGCACATTCTAATTCTGCACTGACATAGTTATATAAAGACAGCCCACTGCCATCAGCAAGGCGATAATCCGAAGCACGGAAGCCAAGACGTGTAACCAAAGACTTTATCTTTCTCAAACCATCTTTGGCACTTGCGTTATTGCCCTTATAGTCATGTGCTATATGATACAGCATGCTCTCTGCATACAGGTTGTCACTAATCTTCATCATCCTATTGAGGATGGTCGAAATAGGGTGTGTACGCTCCGTTAGAAAGATAGCACTGGAAGGAACTACTTTTGTTTTTTTATGTTCGCAAGAGTCTTCTATCAGGCACACCTTTTCAGATAACCGTCTTTGAAAGACATCCATAAACACTTCGTTCAGTTTTCTATTGTAAGGCAGTGGAGTCAACACAAAGTTTTCATCATCCCAACACCATCCTTCGCCATACTTCGTTGCGTCTTTGAAACTGACATCTGCATAGATATGTCCTCTTATGGTATCTATTCCCGATGATGTTATGGCAGCAATAAGCGATTCCATATCCTTACTGCAAAAGGCAGGGTCAAAACCTCCCTTGCAATAAATATCTCCTTCAAGGATATTGCCTTTCAGTTCGCCATCATAATACAAGGAAGTACGGAATTTATAATCTCCACCAAGGTTGTCGAGAGCCGTTACGGCTGTCAATATCTTCATGGTAGAGGCAGGTCGGAGTATCATCTTTTCATGCTTTGCATAAAGCATGCTGTCAGCCGTGAGGTCATAAACCATGAACCCCAACTGAGTTTTTTCAAAAAAAGAGTTATCCAATAAATCATCCAGTCTCTCCGTTATCTTCTGATTCCACGATACGCTATCAACACATTCCTGTGCTCTCGACGAGCAACAGAAAATGATTGTAAAAAGAGAGATTGTGATTATCCTTTTCATCTTTTATCTTTTCGGAGTGCAAAGGTAGGCAAAAAATATCAAATTACATCTGTGCAGGGGTAAAAAGCACATTCCTATATTTCTTTTCATCACGTAGAATCTTTTGTGCCTCTTTAGCATCCACATCATGTTTCAAGCTATATTCTATTGCACCCTTCCTTTGGTAGAAATATGTTACTATGTCAGCTCCCAATAATGTTTTTATTTCATCCTTATGTTTATCAATATCATCGCTGATATTGTGGTTGAGTTTCTTTTTCAATGCCTCGAACTCAGCTTGCATCTCATCATAATATCCCTCTTTGCGTGCAGCTTCTTTCAGTTGTTTCAGAATCTCATTGCTGATACGGTCATACTTAAACCCATTGCTGATACACTTCTGTTTGAAATCTTCAAAATCCTCATCAGTAATCTCAAATTCCGATGGAGATGCGATGGAAGAATGGTTGTTGCAGTAAGCACATATCCAATCAAAATATGTATCGGTGGAATCGACTATTTGTGATAGATAGAAAGACAAATGAGATATGGTGTCAGGGGTGATTCTTATGTCAGGCATGATGCCACGACCATCTCGAACTTCACGACCATTGCGTGTTTTGAAGGCATGAGTCAGAGAATCAGGGATTTCATCTTTTTCAAACTTATCCTTCGCCGACCTGTTGTATTTCAATTCCTGGATACATCTTCCTGAAGGAATATAATATTTACCTATTGTCAGTTTAAGAGTGCTTTCAAAAGGTAAATCCACAGAACGCTGTACCAATCCCTTTCCGAAGGTACGTTGTCCTATTATCACTGCCCTGTCCAAATCCTGCAGTGCACCAGCAACAATTTCGGATGCAGATGCAGAACTATTGTTTACCATTACAACCAGAGGGCTTACTGTATCCAGAGGTTCCAAGGTGGTAGAATACGAAGAAAACAGACGTTCCATCTTTCCCCTTGTCTCTACAATCTTTGTCCCCTTTGGTATAAATATATTCACGATATCCACAGCCTCGTTTATCAGTCCGCCTCCATTATTACGCAAGTCGAGGATAAACGATTTTGCACCTTTATTCTTCAATTCCACGAAAGAGCGTCTTACCTCCTTTGCACATCCCCCGTCAAGGAAAGAGGTAAGATAGACATACCCTATATCATCACCTATCATACCATAGTAAGGTATTGTCTGCATCTGTTTGATAGATGCACGAGTAATCTTTATCTTCATTGTCTTTCCGTTACGGCGTATCTTCAAAAGGAATGTAGTACCAGCTTCACCACGCAGATGTGATGATACGTATGACACCTCTTTTCCTTCCATCTTCTCCTTATCAACAGCTAGGATTTCATCCCCTTTCTTAAGACCAGCCTTCATCGCAGGAGAATCATCAAAAGGTTCATCTATGACCACCGTCTTCCTCGAAAAACTATAGTGTATCGTTGCGCCTATACCAGCGTATGCACCTGTCATTCCTTTTTTGTAAGCATTCTCGTTAGGGAAATATTCCGTATATGGATCCATCTGTGACAACATGCTATTTATGGCAGTACCTATTACCTTCTCGGCATTCAACGTATCTACGAACATCATGTCCAGATTCTTATACATGGCATTGAATATGTCGAGATGTTTAAGTACCTCAAAATTATGAGATGTCACATTCTGAGCCACACACATTGTTGTCATTTGGCACATAACGATTATTGATATCAGTATCTTTTTCATATATTCCAGATAAAATTATTTCCAATAAAATATTTATCAACTCAAAACTTTTCAAAAAAAATTTGGTACATTCATTTTTTTTAGTACCTTTGCATCCGCTATCATCACAAGATGGTAATCTTATTGCTTCAGTAGCTCAGTTGGTTAGAGCACCTGACTGTTAATCAGGGGGTCGTTGGTTCAAGCCCATCCTGGAGCGCAAAAAGAGAGTTCAAGACTCTCTTTTTTGTTTTACATCACTCCTATATATCTTAAGATATCATTCAGATTTGCCACTATCAGCAACAATATGAGAATGATAAATCCAACATATTCGGCTGCCACCATGAACTTCTCAGAAGGTTGTCTGCCTGTTATCATCTCATAGATGAGGAACAGGGCATGTCCACCATCAAGAGCAGGAATCGGCAATATGTTCATGAAGGCAAGTATAATGCTCAAGAAGGCTGTCATCTTCCAAAACATCATCCAGTCCCATGCTGGTGGGAACAATGAACCTATGGTACCAAAACCACCCAATGACTTGACACCTTCCGAAGAGAAGATGTATCTCAGGTCTCCCACATATCCAGCCAAGGTGTTCCAGCCATATTCTATACCAGCAGGGATGCTCTCAAAGAATCCATATTTCACCTCTGTCGGCTTATACAAACCAGCAGTGCTCAGGAAGAACACATCCATACGCATCTCCTTTGACAGCACCACGGTGTCTGTCTTTGTTACATCACCAGATACATACGTCAATGCTATTGTTCGGCAAGCCAATGAATCGGCTGGAGTAGTAACCGTTGATAGTTTATCCGTCAGTACTCCTATGATATCTGAAACCTTATTGTATGTGGTAGCATCCTCGCCGTTTATTGACTTTATGCAATCACCTTTCTTTAATCCTATGGCAGCGACAGCACCATCTGGAATGACAGAGTCTATCTTTGCAGGGATGCATACACGCATGAATGGTGGTACATCTTTCATCATCTCCAGAAGGTCCATCTTTTTCGATATGTTTATATCCACCTCCTTACCGCCACGCATCACGGTAACCGTTTGTGCATCAGCAACGGCACGGTAAAGGTCAACGTCAAATTTATCCAATGTCTTGCCATCTGCCTTTATCGGCATGTCGCCATCCATGAAACCGAGTTGTTTGGCTGTATCATTATATTCCATTCCCTGTGTCATATCTTTCGTTGACAAGTAACTGTCACCCCAGACAAACAGAACCATGGCATATAATATCAATGCCAGAATAAAGTTCACAAGGACACCTCCTATGATGATGAGCAGTCGTTGCCATGCCGGTTTTGAACGGTACTCCCATGGTTGAGCCGGTTGTTTCATCTGTTCTTTATCAAAACTCTCGTCAATCATTCCTGCTATCTTGCAATAACCGCCAAGAGGAATCCCGCCGATACCGTATGCCGTCTCACTGTTCTTCGGCTTTATCTCAAAGAGATGAAACAGAGGGTCGAAAAACAAATAAAACTTCTCCACACGTACCTTGAATAGTTTTGCAAAAAAGAAATGACCACCCTCATGCAGGACAACAAGTATTGATATTGCCAACATGAATTCCAAAAGTCTAATTAAAAATGTCTCCATATCTTAAATATATTTTTCTTACTCTTAATTTTTTAGATATTCCATTGCTATTCGGCGTGCCTCATCATTTGATTGCAGATAGACATCATAATCTGGGGCCACATCGAATGTTGCCTTGTTCATTGTCTTCTCTATAACCTCAGCTATCTGCGGAAAACTTATCCTGTCATCAAGGAAAGCACGGTTTGCTATCTCATTGGCTGCATTCATGATGCATGGCATGTTGCCTTTTCTCTTCAAAGCCTCGAAAGCCAAGGATAGACAACGAAACTTCTTCATATCAGGTTCAAAAAACTCCAATGGCTGTGAAAATAGGTCAAGGCGTTCATTATCTAGTGAGATACGCTGAGGGAAAGAAAATGCATATTGTATCGGCAGTCGCATATCGGGCACTCCTAATTGTGCTTTCACAGCACCATCACGGAACTGTACAGCACTATGTACTATGCTCTGTGGGTGTACCAACACCTGTATCTGTTCAGGTGTAACACCGAAGAGCCATTTGGCTTCTATAACCTCAAAGCCCTTGTTCATCATCGTTGCGGAGTCTATGGTAATCTTTGCTCCCATATCCCATGTAGGATGTCTCAACGCATCTGCCTTTGTCACCGTTGCCATCTGCTCCTCCGTCATTGTACGGAATGGTCCACCAGAAGCAGTCAGCAATATCTTCTCTATAGGATTATCGTCTTCGCCTACTAGCGATTGGAAGATAGCAGAGTGTTCACTATCAACGGGGAGTATAGGGCAATGGTTCTCCACTGCCAGGTTGCATATCAGTTCACCGGCAACGACAAGAGTTTCCTTGTTTGCTAAGCATATCTTTTTCTTCGCTTTTATCGCAGCTATCGTAGGTGGCAAACCGGCAAAGCCTACCATCGCTGTCAACACCATATCTATCGGCTCAGCTTGTACTATTTGACATAGAGCATCCTTGCCAGCATATACTTTTATAGGTAAGTCAGAAAGTAACGACTGCAATTCATCATAATGTGCTTCGTTGGCTATGACAACTGCAGCAGGATTGTATTTCCTTGCCTGCTCTGCAAGAAGTTGTACCTTATTATTTGCGGTCAGACAATACACCTCATAGAGGTCACTGTGTGCATCTATCACATCCAATGCCTGAGTACCTATCGAACCCGTGCTACCTAATATTGCAATCTGTTTCTTCATAAGTCAAGCAATCCTTTCGGAATGTCCATTATTATCTTCTTATCCTTTATCTCCTTTATCCACTCCTCAGCAGCTGGGATAAGGACATGCCTACCATCATTACTGTTTACCGCTTCAAACAATATATTCTCCGTAGTATCATCTACTGACACTATCTCTCCGACATGGTCTATGGTGTATCCTACAAAATCAGTCCATTTCATCATCTCCTCACGACTTCTGTCAGCAAGGCTATAAGGAAAAAACACTTCCACACCCGTCATGTTCTTTGCTCTCTCCGCACTTTCAACATCGCAGAACTTTATCAGCACATGGTCATCACTTCGGAAACGGTATTCTTCAATGAAAAAAGGTACCATGATACCATCCACCTTAAGTACGAGATAATCGGCATCCACTCTGTCGAAGACATCATCATCGATGACCATGTTCAACTCGCCTTTCACGCCATGCGTCTTCCCAAGGATACCTATTTTAAAAACATCCTCCTCGCGTATCATTCTTCACGTCTTATGTGAGCACCGAGAGCCATCAAACGGGCTTCTATATCTTCGTATCCGCGGTCTATTTGTTCGATGTTGTTTATCCTGCTCTCACCATTTGCACTCAAGGCAGCAATGAGCAGTGCAATACCAGCACGGATATCAGGACTCGACATCTTGCCAGCACGCAACTGTATCTGTCTGTCATGACCTATCACAACAGCCCTATGAGGATCACACAAAATTATCTGAGCCCCCATGTCTATCAACTTGTCCACAAAGAACAACCTACTCTCAAACATCTTCTGGTGCACTAGCACACTACCCTTTGCCTGAGTAGCAACAACGATAAGCACAGACAGTAGGTCAGGGGTAAGTCCTGGCCACGGTGCATCACTGATGGTCATTATAGAACCGTCAATGAAACTCTCCACCTGATAATGTGGCTGATATGGTATATAGATATCATCACCTCTTTTCTCTATCTTTATTCCCAACCGTGCGAACGATTCCGGGATGATGCCAAGATACTGCAATCCCACATTCTTTATCGTAACCCCTTCACCAATCATTGCAGCAAGACCGATGAAAGAGCCCACCTCAATCATGTCTGGCAGTATGATATGCTCCGTTCCGTGCAGTTCCTTCACACCATTTATCGTCAAAAGATTTGATGAAATCCCCTTAATGTCTGCACCCATGCTGTTCAGCATTCGGCACAACTGTTGTATATATGGTTCGCACGCAGCATTGTATATTGTCGTCGTACCTTCTGCCATCACGGCTGCCATGATGATATTTGCCGTACCAGTAACAGAAGCCTCATCAAGTAGCATGTCACACCCCTTAAGCTCCTTACAGCCAATAGTAAACGTTCCTTTATCATCATTATGAACGAAACGTGCACCTAACTTTTCAAAACCGAGGAAATGAGTATCCAATCGTCTGCGTCCTATCTTGTCACCGCCAGGTTGTGATATGACAGCTCTCTTGAAACGCGCAAGCAGAGGACCTATCATGAGTACACTACCACGCAAAGCAGCACAAGCCTTTATGAATTCATAACTTTCAAGATATTCCAGACAGATGTCGTCAGCCTCAAAAGTATAGGTGTGATCTGCAGGATGTGTAACCTTTACTCCTATCTTCTTAATCAAACCGATGAGGTTGTTAACATCACTGATGTCAGGGATGTTTTGTATCGTCACCTTTTCAGAGGTAAGAAGAGTGGCACTTATCACCTGAAGAGCTTCGTTCTTCGCACCTTGAGGAACAATTGTTCCCTTTAGAGGATATCCACCATTGATTACGAACTGTGCCATAACTTATTGATATATTATTTCTTGCGTGATTTCTTCTGTTTAGCCTGTTGCGGAGAGGCCACAATCTTCTCAAACTTGAAATTATTCAAATCCAACTGTATTTTTCCGTTAGTAAAACGAGCCAAATCATCGGCAACCTTTTCATCATCATTACCACCAAAATTCCATATGTGCAGAGAACGTTTCATCTGGTTTGCAGTACGCTCCACCAACACGTCACGTTCCTCTCCTTCTGGCATATTCTTTAAAATATCGAAAAGTTCCTCCAATAAATGTCCGTAATGACGTACCACGATATTTTGCATCGGGTATTTAAGAGGTTCTGGTTTCTTCATAAAATCCTCTCGCTCCGTCACAGGGAAAGGGTAATCAATATCCAGTTCAAAGTTGCTTATTATGGCAAGATGGTTCCATAGTTTTTGTTTATAATCGGCAGTCTGACGCAAATATGGATTCATCACATCCATGACGCTAACTATATTGTGAGCACATTCCGTACGTTCTTCTTTCGTAGGGAGAGATTTACAGTAGTCCACCATCTTATGGATATGTCTGCCGTACTCCGAGATTGTCAGTTTTTTTCTTTCGGTATTATAATCCAAACCTTTGACATTCATATTATACCACTTTTATTATAATTTATTCTTTGATTTCACAGCCACAAACTCCTTGAGATAGAAAGGCTCAAAATACGCCACATCCTCCGTCTCGTCACGCATAAGACGTTGTTCTGCAAGAGGCATCATATTTTTCGCTACAGGTACTACATCATCGAAGAAATGGGCATTTTTTACGCCGTGTCCATCAAGGATGGTCTTGAACTTACCACTACCATTACCGAAGAAATATATGTCCTGGTCTTTCAATAAGTCGCTGAAAGAATTCTCATCCAGCACCTCTGCACATATCGTCTTCACTGGTCGCAACGCTCTGTCATAGACAGCGGTATATACCTCCATGCGACGAGCATCAATCATAGGACACAACAAAGCATTTTCTGGAATCTTCTCCCCCAACAACAGAGGCACACACATCACCTCTAAAGTAGGTATGCCAATGAGTTTCGCATTACGACCATAACACACGCCTTTTGCCGTCGAAACCCCAATGCGCAGACCTGTATAGGAACCAGGACCGCAACTCACAGCAACAGCATCTATAGGGAGCAACTGAGAATCAGCAAAGGCAATAGCATCCCTTACAAAACCACCGAGCACAGATGCATGGTTCGGTCCCATCATGTCTAACCTCTCAAAAAGACAAACACCATCATGGGAGTATGCAACACTGCAAACATTCGTACTCGTCTCTATGTGTAATATTGTTGCCAATGTATTATGACTTCTGATTTATAATTGAAATGTATTTCAATTTTTAGTTTGCAAAAATACTAATAATTTGCGACTTGGAGTCTTTATACAGCATTATTTTTTACGTATTTATCTTTTTTTATTACTTTTGTACCGCGAAAAACAAAACATAAATAAACGATGATTCTCTCAATGACAGGTTACGGAAAGACAACCGTAACATATAAAGACAAGAAGATAAATATAGAGATAAAATCTCTTAACAGCAAGTCTATGGATATCTCTGTACGCATCGCACCTATCTATCGAGAGAAAGAGATAGAGATAAGGAAAACCATTGCTGATAGTCTCGAAAGAGGAAAGATAGATGTTGCAATCTGGGTCACACAGGAGAACGGAACAAATGCTGTACCTATCAATGCACAACTTGTCGAGAACTACTATCAACAGATAAAGAAGATTACATCCGAACACAATATACCAGAACCTGACGACTGGATGTCACTTCTCACACGTATGCCAGATGTTTTAACCAAGACAGAAGAGGAGGTTCTTGACGAAAACGAGTGGGCAGTCGTTTACGAAGGAATACAGACAACGATACAACACCTCACAGACTTCCGTAGGCAGGAAGGCATGGCACTTGAAAAAAAATTCTCCGAGAAGATAGACAACATTGAACGACTCCTTGCAAGTATAGAGACATACGAGAAAAATCGCGTTGAAAAGATAAAACAACGTCTCATAGAGGCACTATCACAAATAAAAGAAGTTGAATACGACCAAAACAGACTCGAACAGGAGCTCATCTATTACATAGAGAAACTCGACATCAGCGAAGAAAAACAACGTCTCACCAATCATCTCAAATACTTCCGCAAGACAATGAAAGATGGAGTGTCACAAGGAAAGAAACTCGGTTTCATAGCACAAGAGATGGGACGTGAGATCAACACAACTGGTTCCAAGAGCAACAACGCCGAAATGCAAAACATCGTTGTCATGATGAAAGATGAACTCGAACAGATAAAAGAACAAGTTCTTAACGTAATGTAATACACACTGTTTAGTGTAAAAAATGTAACACAATATGCAAGGCAAATTATTAATTTTCGCAGCTCCGTCAGGAGCAGGAAAGTCAACAATAGTAAACTTTCTTATGCATCAAGGACTGAACTGTCATTTTTCAGTATCTACCACAACACGCAAACGCCGTGGCACAGAACAGGACGGAGTCGACTATTTCTTCATTACAAAAGAAGAGTTCAAAAAACACATTATAATGAACGATTTTATCGAGTATGAAGAAGTCTATCGTGATACTTTCTACGGTACTCTAAAATCACAGGTAGAAGCACAGTTGGCACGCGGTGAAAACGTCATTTTTGATGTAGATGTAAATGGAGGCATGGCAATAAAGAAGTTTTATGGCGACAGGGCACTATCAGTATTCATCATGCCACCAAGTAAGGAAGAACTCACACAGCGTCTGCTCACACGTGGCACAGACGAGTATGAGGTGATCGAAGAACGAATGAAACGAGTTGACTACGAGATATCGCAAGCAAATAACTTTGATCAAGTCGTTGTCAACGATAACCTTGAACAGGCAGAGCATAAAGTCATTGAACTAGTACAAGACTTCCTCAATAAATAATGCGTCTTGGAATTTTTGGTGGGACATTCAACCCCATACACATAGGACACATCCAACTGGCAAAAGCCTTCATTGAGCAGGCGCGCCTTGATGCTCTATGGTTCGTTGTATCCCCGATGAATCCTTTTAAAAAAGACGACACCTTGCTTGCCGACTCCATGCGCCTAGAGATGACTCACTTGTCTGTTCTTGACGCATTCTCAGACAATACTAATGTCAAAGCCTCAGACTACGAGTTTCACTTACCACGTCCTTCGTACATGATTAATACACTCGAAGGAATCTGCCGTGACAATCCACACTACGAACCCATACTCCTTATCGGTGAAGACAACTGGAAACGTTTTCCACTATGGTACAGGTCCAATGATATACTGGCACACTATCCCATCTATGTCTATCCACGACAAGAAGACAAGTCCAAGCAACCATTAAGCGATGGCAAAGCAATGTCTGTTTTGACTTTGCAAAGCATGAACGAACTTGATTGCAACCCAACAACTCAACAAACCACCCCGAAACTCATCTCCGCACCTTTATATGATATAAGTAGCACACAGATACGCAGTATGGTACGAGAAGGAAAAGACATCTCCTCACTCGTCACACCATCAGTAGTGGAATACATTAACATGCACCATCTCTATAAAGACTAATTTTATAAAACATTATAAAAGGTATGGTTTCATCAAAAGCGGTAATGATTGGTAGTGTGAAATATGGCGATAATTCGTCTATCATAACACTTTTTACACGTGAAATGGGAATGGTATCATTCATGTGTAAGAGGAAGTTGCATCTTTTGCCGATGAGTATTGTAGAGATAAGTTTCGAAAACAGACAGAACAGACGTATCCAATATTTCAAAGATATAAAACTTGTCACACCTTTTACGGGGCTTGCTGAAAATCCATACAAGATGACAATAGTGATGTTTCTGGCTGAGGTTTTGCGATATGCTTTACGAGAGGAAAAGGAAAGTAAAGATATTTTTGACTACATAGAAAAAGAGATGTCGTGGCTTGATGTAGCAGAAAATGAATTTTCCAGTTTTCATATCACATTTCTTACAAACATCTTAAAATTCCTTGGTTATAATCCAGAATTCGATACATCAATAACGAAAGAACCTCGGTTGATGAATCATAATGAACGAAATCATCACACCGAGATTCTTATGGATTACTATCGTCAACACCTACCATCATTTCCTGCGATAAAATCGCTGGAAGTATTGAAAGGTATCTTTAGCTGAAGATGTCACCTTCAAGCAGGACGTTGCTTTTTGTCGATGATATTTTCTGTATTCCTTTCAAGTCGTCAAGTGTACGTTTGAAAGTTGGCATGTCATCAATCTGCTGGATGACTTCATCATTATCAATGTCCATATCTGTGAAGATAAACAGTTTCGGAAGACGTTTATGTTGTGCTGTCGGCTCTGTGCCATAATAATGATGGCGACGTTCACGACGCTTGATGTCCTCTTGCTCAATCTCTGCACTTTTTGTAACCTCTTCCTGTGACAGTTTACGATTATGTTCTGCCATGCCGGTAATGCTGTCTAGTCCGTATCCAGTTGCAATGATTGTGACCTTAACCTTTTGTCCAAGGTTGGTATCTACTGCCAAACCCCACTTTATTTCAAAGTCATGGAAGTTAGACATAAACTCATGGACATCATTCATATCTTCCATTGTAAGTCCATTCGTATAATTCGTATCATCACTGAAAAGAATAGAAAGAAGAATCTTCTTGGAAGAAAAGATATCATTATCGTTAAGCAATGGAGAGTTCAGTGCATTTTCTATTGCAGTTTTGACACGTCTGTCACCCTCGCCATATCCAGTACTCATAATGGCTACACCACCATCTTTTAACACTGTCTTTACATCGTTGAAATCGAGGTTTATCAATCCGTGAACAGTTATTATCTCAGCAATACTTTTTGCCGCTATTGACAGAGTGTCATCAGCTTTTGCAAAGGCATCCATGACAGATAATCTCGGATATATCTCACGAAGACGTTCATTATTTATGACAAGCATGGCATCCACATTTTTGGACATTTCATCAACACCATCAAGAGCCTGGTCTATCTTATTGTCGCCTTCAAAGAAGAATGGGATTGTTACGATACCCACTGTAAGGATATTCATTTCTTTTGATATCCTTGCAATGACAGGTGCCGCACCGGTTCCTGTACCTCCACCCATTCCAGCTGTGATAAATGCCATCTTTGTACCATCGTTGAGCATATTTCTTATAGTCTCTTCACTCTCAAGAGCAGCAGCTCTTGCCTTTTCCGGTTTGTTTCCAGCGCCTAGTCCTTCTGAACCCAACTGAATTTTTATCGGAACTTGAGAATCATTCAGAGCCTGATTATCAGTGTTGCATAGCACGAAAGATACATCATGAATACCTTCACGATACATGTGATTGACTGCATTTCCGCCTCCACCACCGACACCAATTACCTTAATGATGCTATGCTTATTATCAGAACTGCCAAAGTCGAGGATATTCGGTATATTATTATTTTCCATAATATGTTATTTTCTGGTTTTATTTTGTATCGTTATTCTGTTTATTAGTCATCTTCGAGAAATTTCTTGAAGAAGTTGCCTATATGTTTCATGACACCTTCCTTTTGAGTCTTACTAGGTGCAGTCTCGTGTTCTTCTGGGTGTTTATCTCCAAATTCCACATCTATGCCACTATCAATTTTGCTACCGCCGTTATCAACATCGGTATCATAAGTATCAATAGTATCATCAGTATCAACTGATGATTCCTGAATAGGATTTTGGAAAAGATCATTCGGATCTACGTCATCCCCAGCACAATTATCTTTTCCATTGACCATAATTCCCAGAATAGTATTTAGAGTGGAATTGTTAAAGTTATCATTTTCTATCTTCGTCAGTACAGGTGCGGAAATGGTCTTTGCAACACGAATCTTATAACCACGAATCATCTCTGCAAATTTCTCCGTGATATGCTTTAGATTAGAACCTCCACCTGTCAAGATAAATCCACAAGAGAGTTTACCTTCATATTCAGAAGGTATCTGGGCTTTTATGTTTTCTATTATCTCAGTAAGACGTGCTTCGACCACATCGGCAAATGTCTGGCTATTGACGGTGCGTTCTTCATCTATAGGATAAGTCTTTTCCTCATTCATTTCCGATGGTTCATAATGTGCATCTGCATAAGCCAGTTTCAGGCGTTCTGCATCATTCTCATCCATATTGAGGAATGCAATGTCTTTAGTGATGTTATTACTGCCGATAGGGATGACAACAAGGTGACGCAATATACTTTTGTGATAAATAGATATTGTGGTAGTACTTGCTCCCATATCTACAAGAATACATCCAAGTCGTTTCTCTTGATCAGTAAGTATCACATCTGCCAATGCCAATGGCGCGAGTACAATCTCTATTGAAGGTACGCGTGCTGCAGAAAAGCATTTGTTTATGCTGGCATAGAATGACTTACGTACTACAATGTTAAGGAATGTACCTTCAAAATGCAGACATTCTATACCCACAGGATCTGACTGATATTGGGTATCGACTTTATATTCCTGAACGGAAACATCAAGAATCTCACGGTTAGGGTAAGATGTTGCACGATTTGTATCCATGATTCCATCTACCATCGCCTGTGTAATCTTTGTTGGCTCAACAAACTCACTGTCAACAGTTTCTAGTCGTCCATGTACAGACTGTCCCCCGATACCAACATACACCTTTTTGATTTTCACTTTCAACTGGCTTGACAACTGGGTTACAATGCGCTGAATGGCTTCTGTTGTCTTGTCAATGTTGTACACATATCCTTTGCGGATAAACTGTGAAGAATCTTCCTGAACCAAAGACAATACGTTAATACTGCCGTCAGCATTTTTCTTTCCTGCGATTCCTCTAATATGTGAAGAACCGAGTTCAATGGCAACTACAAAATCTTTTGTCATATATATTGTTTTTATTTATTTTTTCTTACAAACTATCTGATTGGGAATGTCCACAGATATCATTGAGTATTTGTTCCATCCGATGTCATTGAGTGCATACAAATAGAACTTTCGCAATCTGTCTAATTTTTTTTCAATTCCCTTTGGCTGTCCAAGGAATATAACATGTTCACCAACACGTGGTATCATCTCAATATCATTATTTGGCAACACATGTATCTGTTCTATCTGATTCTTCCAGAAATTATCATGTACTATATAATTTCCTATCTTCATAAGATAACGACGTGCATATATCTTGTTTATATTCCCTGTTGCAATAATCAAATCAGTAGGGTACTGGTTTCTGAAAATAGCTTCGCCACATTCATCAAGATAATAATCTTCGCCCGTATCGCTCTTTACACGCATTACTGCTGTACGTTGTTTAATGTCTATATTTATCGCTCCTGATACTGTATGATAACATTCGGCATTATGGATAAGGCTATTCGCATGCAGATAAGCTTCAACAGTTCTTGTGTTTATGTCATTCAAAGATTTTCCGAGAGGATATAAGTTTCGTGCTTCTAACATTGCCTTAATATCTCCAGCAGAAAGAAAGTTATCCGTTACATTGTCTGATATTGTTATATTCACCGTATGGCATACTGGATTCTTCAGTTCCATCGGTAGTTTTAATGCAAACATAATCAAGAAGAGACAGATCAATAGAACTGTATCCAATACGATATAAACGACTTTATGTAACGTATTCTTATCCATCATTACTTTCCTTTAAGTATCTCTGTCAACGCAGGTACCTGATTGTCCAGATCACCAGCACCAAGGACTACCAAAACATCAAAATCCCTATTACGCACTACATTTTGTATTTCATCTTTAGTGCACATCATCTTCTTTACATTCGAAGATAGATTATCATAGATAAGTTTTGATGTAACGCCTGGTATCGGTTCTTCACGTGCAGGATATATATCTAAAAGTATTACTTCATCAAACAAACTCAACGAGTCAGCAAAGTCCTTATAAAAATCACGCGTACGCGTATATAGATGTGGTTGGAATATGGCTGTTACCGTTCTGTTTGCATATACCTCTTTCAGACTTTTTGCACTCTGATAGATTTCTTTAGGATGATGTGCATAGTCACTGAGGAAAACAAGCTTGTCTAATTTTATCTTGAAATCAAAACGACGGTCAACACCTTCAAACGTTGCCATTCCTTTACGGATTTCATCTGCTGTACAACCGCTCAGTTGGCACATAGCCATTGCGCCGATTCCGTTATCTATATTGATAGGGATAGGTTGTCCAAGATGGATGTCTTTTATGGTTTCTATAGGGGAGATGAAATCGAAGGATATATTTCCATTCTCAATGATGATATTCTCTGCATGAAAATCGCCTTCATCACGTCCGTATGTATAGACAGTGACGCCATCCTGTACATCTACTTTCATCTCTAATCCAACATGTTGAATCAATGCACCTCCTGGCTGAATGAGAGTGGTATAATGGCGGAAACTGTCAAGGTATGCCTCTTTGTTTCCATAGATATCCAAATGGTCTGGGTCGGTAGAAGTTATCACTGAGATATAAGGACGCAACCAATGGAAAGAACGGTCGAATTCATCGGCTTCAATGACAACAAAATTACTATCACTCAAGATGTAGTTTGTGCCATAATTTTTTGAAATACCTCCAAGGAAAGCATTACAATCAAGATGACTTCCATGCATTATGTGTGCAGCCATAGTGGAAGTTGTGGTCTTTCCGTGAGTACCTGCCACGCATAAGCCTTTATTTGATTTTGTCAGTTCTCCCAACACCTGAGCACGTTTTTTTATGTCAAAACCTTCTTTCTGAAAAAACAGCAATTCCTTATGTGTAGCAGGAATGGCAGGAGTATATATAACCAGAGTTGATTCCTTTTCTTTGCACTCAACAGGAATCTTCTCCACGTCTTCATCATAATGGATAATCATGCCTTCCTCTTCCAATGTTCGTGTAAGGTCGGATGGAGTCTTATCATAACCTGCGACAACAAGTTTCTTTTTAAGGAAATATCGTGCAATAGCACTCATCCCAATACCGCCTGCACCTATGAAATATACTGCTTTTATCATGTTTGCCTTATTTTGCATTTGCTAATTTTATTACTTCTTCAGCAATTATACGTGCTGAATCAGGTAAAGCCAACTTCAATATGTTTTTATTGAGATTTGCCAGTTTGGCATCATCAGCCACCGTCTCAACAGCAAGTTGCAGAAGAGTATCCTTAGCTTCAGAATCTTTTACATAAAGAGCTGCATCTTCATTTGCCAAAGCCATCGCATTCTTTGTCTGATGGTCTTCTGCGACGTTTGGAGATGGCACAAGGATGACTGGTTTGCCTAATAGACAAAACTCAGATATACTGCTGGCACCTGCTCTACTCACAACAAGATCTGCTGCCTTGTATGCCGTTCCCATATCTGCCACAAAATCTGTTACATGCAAGTTAGGGATATCATGTCCCTTCAATGATTCCATAATGGAAGCATGGTAATATTTTCCTGTTTGCCAGATAATCTGAACATCAGATTGTTTGATGATGTCCAGATGACTAAGGATGCTTTCATTTATAGTGCCAGCACCTAAAGAGCCGCCTACAAACAATATTGTTTTCTTATGGCTATTTTCACTACCGAAGATTTGTGCTTTTGCCTCTTCTGATGTTATCGTTGTCTGCAATAATGACTGACGTACAGGATTTCCTGTTTTTATAATCTTCTCTGATGGGAAGAAACGCTCCATATTGTTGTATGCCACACAAATCTTTGCAACCTTTTTTGCAAGAAGTTTGTTTGTCACGCCGGCATAAGAATTCTGTTCCTGTATAAGGCATGGAACTCCTGCAGCTGCAGCTTTATTCAGTGTAGGACCACTGGCATAACCTCCGACACCAACAGCTACGTGTGGTTGGAATTCGCGTATTATCTTCTTTGCCTTGCACTGTGACTTATACAACTTATACAAAACAATTATATTTTTTAATAAGTTCTTACGGTCAAAGCCCATGACTGGCAAACCTTTTATCTCATATCCAGCATCAGGTACACGTTGCATTTCCATCCTCCCCAAAGCACCGACAAACAGTATCTCTGCATTCGGTTGCAGTTCTTTTACTGCATTTGCAATAGATATTGCAGGGAAGATATGCCCTCCAGTACCACCACCACTTATAATAACTCTCAATGCCATATTACACTTCTTTTACTATTTCTAATTCTGTTTTCCTTTTTTTCGCTGTGTGGCTGACACTTAGTATCATGCCTAAATAGATGCAATTGATTACCGTTGACGTACCACCTTTACTTATAAAAGGTAGCGGTTGTCCTGTTATAGGAGCCAACCCCACAGTAACACACATATTGAAAAAGGCCTGTGTACATATCAACAACCCCAGTCCCAAAACAAGGAATGCAGGGAAGTTGCGTTCACACTTATTCGCTATCTTTGATACACGGAACAATAATATTATATACAATATCACCACTATCAATGCTCCAAAAAGTCCCATCTCTTCTATTATAATAGCATAGATAAAATCGGCAAAAGCCTGTGGAAGCCAGTCTCGTTCTACAGAGTTGCCTGGCATCTTACCTGTCAAACCACCAGTAGCAATCGCTATCCTGGCATGTGCCTTCTGTCCGTTCTTATCCCAATCATAATTTTTATAGTCTATCTCATCCGATGACAGGAAACCCGTTATACGGTTTTTCCATGTGTCAAAACGGTGTAGAAGACCTTGTCTCTTTATCAAAGAAGTTCCATCATCTTGAGTCAGAGTCGTCTCTGTATTAGCACTACCACTGTCTAAAGCCAATTGTTTATCTGTCTTACCAACGCCAAGAACAACTAATACAGCAATTGTAGCCGATACTACTACACATAACACAAGACGCAAGATGTATTTTTTCGGAATACGACCAATTACCATCATCATGAACATTACAGCGAAAAGTAATGCTGCTGTAGAGAAATTTTCAAAGAAAATCAATCCTATCAATGGAAGGCACACCCATAAGATATAGGAGAATGCGCGCTTGTCTGCACCAACCTCCGTTTGTGTAAAACTCAATATCTGTGCTATTGTCAAAACAGCTGTTCCCTTGGCTATCTCCGAAGGCTGGAACTGAATGCCAAAAAGGCTTACCCAACGTTGAGCACCGTTTGTGGATTCGCCATTTAACAAAGCCACAATAAGGAAGATGAATGAAAATATCAATAAGAATGGTATCAATATCTTGAATTTACTGCAAGGGATATGCAGAACCATAACCATTGCGAAAAATCCAATAACCAACATACCAATATGTTTCAAGATAGGGTTGGCATAGTCTTCTGTCTTGTATGTAAGTATGCTGGAAGCACTATAGACCTCAATAATACTTATAATACAGAACAATAAGAATAGTCCCCAAATGCACTTGTCCCCTTTGAATATGTTGAATATCTTTGTCATATTTTGTTATCTCATTCTTTTACTAACGTCTTAAACTGTTCGCCACGGTCTTCCATGTTGTGGAAAAGGTCAAAACTTGCACAGCATGGGGATAATAGTACCGTATCACCGGCTGTTGCTATCTTCTTACATTCTGCAACACATTCCTTCATACTGTGTGTATCTCTTATTTCTCCGTTGAAATCGTGGAAAAAGTCAAGTAGCTTAGTGTTGTCAGCTCCTAAAAATACTAGGGCTTTGCATTTTTCATCAACAAGTTGTTTTATCTCGTTATAATCATTTCCTTTATCTTTTCCTCCCAAGATGAGTATGGTTGGTGTTGTCATGCTTTCAAGGGCATAATAGCATGCGTCAACATTCGTTGCCTTCGAATCGTTGATAAATTGTACACCATTATATACACCAGCATTCTCAAGTCTGTGTTCCACACCAGGGAATGTACTCAAGGCATGACGAATATGTTCTCGACTTATTCCTGATACAAGAGCTGCAAGACCAGCAGCAAACTGGTTGTAGAGATTGTGTACTCCTTTCAGTGCCAACTCGTCCTGAGGTATTCTGAAATCATTATCAGATTGTTCAATGACATACTGTCCTTCTTCCATATATGCTATCACACCCGACTTTTTCACAGCAGAAAATGGACACTGATATGAATGGATATCGTACTTTTCTAATTCCTGTTTGATAATTGGGTCATCATACCAATAGATGAAATAATCCTTCTCCGTCTGATTCTGCACAATACGCATCTTCGCATCCACATAATTTTGCATATTATTATCATAGCGGTCAAGGTGGTCTGGAGTTATGTTGAGGAGAACAGCAACATCTGCCTTGAAGTCGTACATGTTATCAAGTTGGAACGAACTAAGTTCTATGATGTAATACTCATGTGGCGTTTCAGCAACTTGCAATGCAAGACTGTTCCCAATATTTCCTGCAAGTCCTACATCATATCCTGCCTCTTTGAAGATGTGATATATCAATGACGTTGTTGTCGTCTTACCATTGCTACCCGTAATACAAATCATCTTTGATGATGTATAACGCCCAGCAAATTCTATCTCACTGATGATATGAATATCTTTTGCAATAGCTTTCTGGATTATCGGAGCTTCATCAGGGATACCAGGACTTTTGATGATTTCATCGGCAGACAAAATTTCATTTTCACTATGCTGGCGCTCTTCCCATCGTATATCATGCTCATCAAGGAGTTTCTTGTATTTGTCCTTTATCGACGACATGTCCGAAACAAATACATCAAATCCCTTGCTCTTTGCAAGAACGGCTGCACCCGCACCGCTTTCTCCAGCTCCTAATATAACTATCTTTTTCATCATCTTATTTTCAATGTGATTATTGCCAATGCGGCAAGGATGATTGATACAATCCAGAAACGTGTAACTATCTTTGATTCATGAAATACATTCTGCGACTTCTTGAAAACATAACTGCACTCTGGGTCCAATTGCGACAACTGTGTACGGAAGTGGTCATGGATTGGAGTACGTTTGAATATCCTTTGTTTTCTTCCCTTGCGTTTTCCCCATTTGAACCATTCCACCTGCAATATGACACTCAGGCTCTCTACGAAGAATATTCCACAAAGTATCGGGAGCAATAGTTCTTTATGGATGCAAATGGCACAAACACCTATCAAACCACCAATGGTCAAAGAGCCCGTGTCGCCCATAAATATCTGTGCTGGATAAGCATTGTACCATAGGAAACCAATAAGAGCACCGATGAATGCACAGATAAATATTACTAGTTCCTGTGCTCCAGGAATATACATTATGTTAAGATAAGATGCATATTCTATATGACTGCTAACATAAGCCAATATGCCTAATGCCACGCCTATTATCGCAGAGTTCCCTGCACACATTCCGTCCATTCCATCGTTAAGATTGGCACCGTTGGAAACAGCGGTTACTACGAGGATGGTCATAATCATAATAAATATCCATCCTGCAACATATTTATACTCTCCTAAGAATGAAAAGATGTCTGTATAATCGAGATTATGGTTTTTCACAAATGGCACAGTGGTCTTTGTCGATTTTGACAATTCCATCTTATGTTCCACCTTGACATTCTGCTCCATAGGCACCACCACCTCCGTTGCATTCTCTTTTGGTTGAGATATATTCTCACGGATAACGGCATCAGGACTCAGATATAGTGTCAAACCAACAATGAGACCAATGCCTATCTGACCTATTATCTTAAATTTTCCATGCAGTCCTTCTTTGTCTTTCTTAAATATCTTGATGTAATCATCCAGAAATCCCAAAAGTCCCAACCACAATGTTGTGATAATCATCAATATTATATATACATTCCTTAGACGACCTAACAATAATACTGGAATAAGAATTGAAACGATTATTATTATTCCGCCCATGGAAGGCACACCTTTTTTATCTACTCCAAATGGGTCTATCTTCACATCGCGTTGTGTCTCATTTATATTCTTACAACGTAGATATTTGATGAAGTGTTCACCAAACCATGCGGATATCACAAGCGACAGAATCAATGCCAACAATGCTCTGAAAGATATGTAACCCCACAGATGCGAACCTGCCACGTCAAATTGTTCCAATAATCTGAAAAGATAATATAACATACTCTTTCAATTATGAATTCTTAAAAATCTCAACTAATATCTCTTTATCATCAAAATGATGTTTCACACCATTTATCTCCTGATATTTCTCATGTCCCTTACCTGCAACAAGAATCACATCGCCAGGATTTGCCAGCATACAAGCTGTGCGGATAGCTTCTTTTCTATCCACTATCGTCAGAGTTTTCTTCAACTGTTCTGCATTCAGCCCTGCCAACATGTCATTGATTATGTCCTGCGGATTTTCATTACGAGGGTTGTCACTGGTGATAATCACTTTATCACTCTGCCTTACAGCCTCTTGTGCCATGAGTGGTCTCTTGCCTTGGTCTCTGTTGCCACCTGCACCACATACTGTTATCACCTGACATTTCTGATGACTGCTACCCAACACTTCGTGAATGGCGTTCAGTACATTCTCCAGAGCATCTGGTGTGTGAGCATAATCTACAAGACCGGTAACGCCATTAGCACTATGTATTGGCTCAAGTCGTCCGCTGACACTCTTCAATGTACTCAATACCAAAAGAACATCGTCTGGTTGACGTCCCAACATGATGGCTACTCCATATACTGCCAGGAGGTTGCTTACATTGAATTTGCCGATAAACTGGACATTTATCTCCTTACCGCATAAGTCTAATAACATTCCATCAAAATGACATTCCAACACTTTAGCTTGGAAGTCGGCAAGTGACTGTCGTGAATAGGTCTTCACCACAGCTTTCGTGTTTTGTACCATGAACATACCATTCTTGTCATCGGCATTTGTTATCACGAAAGCATTACGACTGAGTCCGTCAAAGAAGGCCTTCTTTGCATCGCGATAGTTTTCAAACGTCTTATGATAATCCAAGTGGTCACGAGTCAGATTTGTAAATATCCCACCAGCAAAGTTCAGTCCACCGATTCGTTTCTGTGCGATAGCATGTGAAGAACATTCCATGAACACATACTGGCATCCAGCCTCAACCATACTTGCCAACAGACGGTTCAATTCTATCGGGTCTGGTGTAGTATGGTCCGTAGGAATGGCAAGACTTTCTATATAATTGCAAACCGTTGAAAGCAGTCCGCATTTATATCCAAACTTACGGAACATATTATATAATAGAGTGGCTATCGTGGTTTTTCCATTTGTACCAGTCACACCGACAAGTTTCAGTTTCTTGGATGGCTCGCCATAGAACACTGTTGCCACCTTGCCTGCATCATCTTCTGTTGACGATACTTGAACATAGGTCACATCATCGTTCATTTTTTCTGGCAACGTCTCGCAGAGCACGCTCTTGGCACCGAGTGCTATAGCCTTATCTATGAAGATATGCCCATCCACCTGAGTTCCTTTGACAGCAATGAACATGTGCCCTTCTTCAATACGACGGGAGTCTATGTTTACTCCAGAAACCTCAACATCACCATTACCATGTATGGCCAACGGCTTTATTCCTTTTAACAGTTCACTTAGTTTCATATCTCGTTTATCTTCAATTCAAATGTAGGGTACATTTCATACCTTTTGTTATGATGGTGCCAACAGATATATCCTGTGCTGTCACCTTTCCACGTCCTGATAACTTTACTTTTATCCCGCGTTTTTCAAGTGCATAGACAGCATCACGTGCTCCCATGCCGATGACATCGGGCATAATGTTCTTTCTATATCCTGCCAAACGTGTATCGGAAGACGTGTAACGCTGACCTTTTAATTTCAGTTCAGCGAACACTTGTTCTGTCTTTTTCTTGTTGCCCACCTTCACTATTGGATGGAGATTGTTTATGCTGTCACGCGCTTCGTTGGCTGTCAACACGATGTCTCTTGCCATCACACCTTCGGCTATCTTCTTTGCCACAGAACCCGCAATCAAACCGCCGGCAGCTGGTCCGCCTGTGTTCTGTATGCAGACGATGCAACTGTACTTTGGTTTTTCAACAGGGAAGTAACCCGCAAAACTCAAAAGGTAGTTTACTCCACCTGCACGATAGCCTGCAGAACCTTTTGAAATCTGTGCCGTACCTGTCTTTCCTGCTATCTTCACATATTTTGACCTTGCTGGCTTGCCTGTTCCTCTAGATACCACATGAGTCAACATTGTCTGTACCTTCTTCAGAGCATCTTTGTTACAGATTTTTTTCTTCAGCACCTCAGGCGGAAACTCTTCTATCACCTCTCCGTCTTTCACTACCTTGCTGACAAAACGTGGTTTCATCATCACTCCGTCATTGGCAATGGCATTGTAAAATGCTATTGTAGAGATAGGAGGAATCTGTGTTTCATAACCTATACTCATCCAAGGCAATGATGTTCCTGCCCACACCATGCGTGGCATCTTTGCCCTTTCTCTCGGACCATAAATACGTGGCTTTGCACTACCCTTTATTGGTAAACGAAGGTTAGAGGTGATGCCAATACGGTTTAGACCATCAACAAACTTCTGTGGGTCATGTCTGTAATATTTGTCTATCACTTGACTTACTCCAATGTTTGAACTCTGTTCGAGTGCTTTTGCCATGTTCATCGTACCATATCCACCTTTGTGCCAATTGTGATCTTTCATTTTTGCACCGTGCATATTTACGATACCACAACCGGTTTCGATGATTTCTGTAGTATCACAAACTCCATCGTCAAGTGCCACCATCAGAGAGGCTGTCTTAAACACAGAACCTGGGTCGAGCAAGTCCGAAAGTGCATTGTTTTTCATCTCAGCATACTTTCCCTCAGCATATCTTGATAGGTTTACTATCGCCTTCACATCGCCCGTACTGCACTCCATGACAATGGCAACGCCTACGTTTGAATTGAATCTTTTCAGTTGTTCTAATATGGCTCTTTCAGCAATATCCTGCATATCCACGTCGATAGTCGTGACGATATCGTTGCCGTCAATAGCCTTGACAGATGGAAGGTTTATATTTGAAGAACGTACCTTCTGCTTTTTTTCCAGACCGTCAACACCACGCAGAAACCTGTCATACGACAATTC
Organism: Candidatus Equicola stercoris; assembly: GCA_018065415.1. Lineage (GTDB taxonomy): Bacteria > Bacteroidota > Bacteroidia > Bacteroidales > Bacteroidaceae > Prevotella. The sequence goes on along the minus strand of JAGHTI010000019.1, from coordinate 8,909 downwards.
GAGTCCATTCTTTGCACTGTCCTTTCCATCATACCAGTCGCCTATCGTTCTACCTGCAAGTCTGTCATAAGGATGGTTGCGGGCATTGTTGACTGGTTCAACATGGAAACCACCACGACCAGCCGACAAACAGAACACAGGAAGACGGCGTACAGCCTTATATTTGTTATAGTCTATTGACTTAGGATATATCAGCACATGGCGTCTGCCTCTTGCCTTTCTGCGACCTTTCTCCAAACGTGCCTTGAAGTCTGCTGCCGACATGTCAGGAAATATCTCACTGAGTCCGGCATAGATAATCTCCTCATTGGCCTTCCATACCGAATCCCGCGTCAATGAATCTCCTGCCTCGAAATCCATGAATATCTTATATTTCGGCAAAGAACTTGCAAGGATGGTCCCATCACTGCTTAGTATGTTTCCACGGATGGCAGGAAGTGGCACACTGTCATTCTTCAATGTCTTTGACAGTTTTATCCATCGTTCACTGTCAACAGTCATTGTTCGCAATGTTGCAAATACGATGAAGATACCTAACAAAACAAATAGCCAGGCAAATAAACGATACCGTTTCAGCGTTTTCTTATTGTTAAAAAATATCTTCATCATTCATCCACCTCCACTTTGTACAACGGTGTCACCAGCGCGTGCAGTGAAGTGTCGTTGTTGCTTTCTAATATCTCCATTACCCTGCCTTGACGGAAGTTTTTTGTCAACTGACTTTCGCTCCACAGAGCACTGTATTTTGCATCTTTCAATGTTTTCTGCAGATTGTCTATCTTCTGCAGTTCATAATCGCTACTATAGCGGTTTGTTATCTGGATTATGAAAAAGAAAAAGATTAGTGTGAGGATACCGATATGGACTCTTATCATACGTCCTGTCAAGATATCGCCACCGACAATCTTCATCAAGGTCATCCTTCCCTTCACGGACTCGTCATCACTACCAAGTGTCTTTATCTTCTTGATAGCTCTCATACGGTCTTGTGAGAGTTGCTCCTCTTCCGTAATCTCTATGTCCTTTATATCTTCGTTCATCTCTTTTCTGCAATTCTCAGTTTGGCACTTCTGCTGCGTGGATTACTCTCCAGTTCTTCGGCAGACACCGTTATCACCTTGCACATTTCTTTCAAAGGAACTTGTTTCTGTCCAAAGAAATCCTGCACCACCTTACCTTCGATATTCCCTGACTTCATCACGTTTTTCACAAGTCTGTCTTCCAGACTGTGATAAGTTATCACCACCAGTCTGCCTCCTTTTGTCAGCAGTTCCACAGCAGAGACAAGCATCTCTGACAGAGCCTCCATCTCGTGGTTCACCTCTATACGCAGAGCCTGAAACAATCGTGCTGCTTCCTTTTTCATGTTGGGTGTCAACTCCTCCACACCCCACACGGCATGCATCAGGTTTTGTGTTGTTGCCAGTGCTTTCGACATTCTGTATGATACAATCTTACGTGCCACATTTCCAGCATTCTTTATCTCACCATACAGACGGAATATCGTTGCCAATCGTTCTTCGTCGTACTCATTCAGGATGTCGGCAGCAGTCTTGCCACCTCTGTTGTTCATCCTCATGTCGAGCGGAGCGTCATACCTGAACGAGAATCCTCGTGTCTCATCATCAAAGTGATGACTTGATACTCCTAAGTCTGCGATGATGCCATCCACACCATCCACACCATGGTATCTCATCCAGTTTTTAAGGTAGCGGAAGTTGCTTCTCACAAACACAAACCTATCATCATCGATGATGTTTTGCTCTGCATCTCTGTCTTGGTCAAAACCATACAGCCTCGCACCTTTCGGCATCCTGCTCAGTATCTCCCGACTATGACCGCCACCGCCAAAGGTCATGTCAACATACGTACCTTCATGGATAGAAAGTCCATCAACACTTTCTTTCAACAATACCGGTACGTGATATGTCTCTGCAACCTTAACCATAGTCTTCGTCAAAAAGTTTCGGAATACTTACTCCTTATGTCCATCTTCCGACAAGGCACTCATCATGTCTTCCAGTTCTCCAGCAAACTGTTGCTGCTCAAGCATTACCTTGTCCAGATTTTCTGGTGACCATACCTCAATGACATCGCCCATACCAACAAACCGTACATCCTGACTTATGCCTGTCAGCTTTCTGTATCTGGCAGGGATGAGGATACGACCGTTAGTGTCAAGCGATAAAATCTCTACATCACTCACGAACTGACGGAACAACATCTGTTCCTTACCGTTCCATCTGTTCAACTTTCCACGTAACAAGTCCATCTGTGCGCACCATACAGACTCAGGGTATAGCACAAGACAATCCTGGAACACGTCTCTGCGCAGGATGATGTTCTCCTCGCCACCAGTTTGCAATTCCTTACGGAAACAAGCAGGAAGAAAGGCTCTTCCCTTTGCATCTATTCGTGCTTCTATGTTCCCAAGAAATCTCATCATCTTCGCTATTATAGAAATTTCGTGCAAAAATAATAAAAATTATTTTAAGTTCCCCCACAATTCCCCACTTTTTTTATTAACTTTTTTCTAATTCTTTAATCTCGACCATTTTTCCTATTGATATTCAAGCTGTTATGAGTGGTGGATAAAAATCAAAAAATAAGAATTTCCTTCTCTGCTCCTCGATGATGACACAAAAAAACATGACAGACACACTTCTGCGCCTGTCATTCCACCATTTTCACCCTTAAAATCGGTCTTTTTATCTTCCCTTGTGAAAACCCCAAAAACCGACCTCCTGACAAAGGGTTATCCTGTTGTTTGTATTCTCTAAAATTACCGATTTAATCGAACTTTTACCATTCCCATAGGGTGAAATCTGTCCTTTGTTATGGCGTTGTATAGAATGGTATAAACATCGTTTCCTTCTGGGATGAGACAAAGTGGTGTCCTCATCGTTATCCACCACTTTTTTACCTTTTCTTCTATTGCAATATATCTTGCCTTGCTCCAATGCAGTCCATCTTTTGATGTGGTGTAACCTATCTTGTTTGCAAACCCTTTGTCGGCTGGTCCTCCGTCAAAAACTGCGATGTATGTACCATCTGGCAGACGACTCACTATTGGGTTTTCTACAAACTCTGGATGTATCGACGTCACTGGGTTCACATCTTCCCCCATCCTTTCCCACACACCGTCAAGACTGTCACTCTTTGCCAGTGCAATATACCAGTGGCCTTCCTTTCCGCCAAAGGGATAGTCTTCGCGCGACATGAAAGGGTATGCACCACTGTAAAAGGCTTTCCATGTGCCGTCAGGACACTCATACGGATAGAAAGAAGCCACACCTTGTCTTCCTTCCCACAACTGTGTGTCAAGACCGGGTTCCATCACTATGCCGAGGTTATGGTAAGGACCGCCAATGCCATCCATACCTTCTTTTTCCGATTCACACTTCCATATCCTGCCGAAGGAATGGTTTGGTGCTATCACCGAATCACAGGTATAGCAGAGGTAATATCCTTGCCAGCGGTTATGGGCTCTGTTGAAGATAGGGTAGTACGACCATATCGCTGCACGTCGGTCATTGGCAGGATTGTCATAATGACTCACGGCATACTTTCCACTCGACTGGAATATGGTTCCTTCGCGTTTCCAGTGTATCGCATCCTTACTTGTCCAGTGTCCTATCCTCGTCTTTATCCTGTCGTATTTTGCAGGTTGTCCTTTTTCGCCTGCTCTCTCCGTTGGAAACAGATGATACACACCGTTTACCTTCACACACGCACCTCCTTCAAAACCTCCTTGTATGTCCTCACATCCTGGAGATGTAGCCGTCAGCACTGGTTCGTCAGGACCGCCGATGACGGTGAAAAGTGGTTTTTCTTCCTGTGCACGACAGACTGCAACTGCCATACATAGCCCCACACACAAAATCAACACCTTATTCATATTATATATATATTATGTCTTTTTCAGAAAATCATAAATCACTTTGGCTTTTGCCTTTCCCACCACCTTTTCCAGAGCGTCCATGTCAGCCAACTTTATCTGCTTCACACTTCTAAAATGTTGCAGCAACGCCTGTTTTGTCTTCACGCCGATACCCTTGATATCGTCCAGTTCCGAGTGTGTCTGCCCTTTGCTCCTCTTGTCTCTATGGAAAGAAATCGCATATCTGTGCACCTCGTCTTGAATGCGTGTAAAAAGATGGAACACCTCGCTGTCTGTCTTCATCCCTACGGACACGATGTTTGTCGAATCCCCTGCATCATAAATCAGCACCTCGTTGGTACGGTGTCTGTCGCTCTTTGCCAGTCCCACCACAGGGATGTCAACGTCCAACTCTCTTAGCACGTCGCTCACGATACCCATCTGTCCCTTTCCACCGTCTGTTATTATCACGTCAGGCAGTTCTGCTCCTTCTTCCTTCAGTCGTGAATACCGTCTCCACACCACCTCACGCATCGAGGCATAGTCGTCAGCACCCACCACCGTCTTGATATTGAACTTCCTATAGTCTTGTTTTGACGGTTTCAGTTTCTTGAACACCACAAGTCCTGCCACGGCATCTGTGCCCGATATGTTGGAATTGTCAAAACACTCTATCCTGTACGGCATCTTCGGCAGGTGTAGTGCCGTCTGTATCTCCTTCATCATCCTCACCGCCTTCTGCTCTGGATTCAGTTTTTCCGCCTGTTTGAGTCTATCAAAGCGATACTGCTTCCCATTCATCAGCGACAGTTCCAGCAGCGTCTTCTTGTCGCCACGCTGTGGCACGGTGAAGGTCACACCATCCAGTTCCATCTCCATGTCGAAAGGCACTATTATCTCCTTAGTCGTAGAGCTCTGTCTGTTACGAATCTCTATGATTGCCATCTGCAACAGTTCCCTGTCGTCTTCATCCAACTTCTTCTTGTATTCAAAGGTGAAGGCTTGGTTTATGCTACCTGAGGCTACATGCAGAAAGTTTATGAATGCCATGTTGTCATCACTTGTCACGGAGAAGACGTCCACATCATCAATGACATTGCTCACCACCTCGCTCCTACTGCAATAGTCCTGTATTAGCAGGTAACGGCGTTTCATCTCTTCTGCCTCCTCGAACCGCAGTTCTTCCGACAGCCTCAGCATCTCCTCGTACATCTTTGTCAGCAGAGCCCTCGTACGACCTTTCAGTATCTCCTTCGCATCTTCTATGTTCTGCATATATTCCTCGTGCGACTGCTTTCTTATGCATGGTGCATCGCATCTCTTTATATGCCACTCCAGACACGACCGATACCTGTCACCATCCACACCTTCTACCGTCATCGGCATGTTGCAGGTACGGGGTTTGTACAGTTTCTTTATCACTTCCAGCATGGCATACATACTGCCCAGATGCGAGAAGGGACCATAGAAATATCCCATCTTTTTGTTCACCTTGCGTGTCTTGAAGATTCTCGGAAACTCCTCTTTGGTAACACAAATATAAGGATATGTCTTACCATCTTTCAACAGCACGTTATATTTCGGGTTGTGCTGTTTTATCAGCGAGTTCTCAAGGAGGAAAGCCTCTTGGTCAGTCTTCACCACAGCATACTTGATGTCGCAAATCTGCGACACCAGCACCTTTGTCTTGTAACTTCCCGGATCGGAACGAAAATACGATGAAACCCTGCGTTTTAGGTTTTTTGCCTTACCAACATAGATTATCTTTCCCGTCTTGTCCAGATACTGGTAACAGCCGGGAGAGGAAGGCAATCTGTCAACGATAGCCTTTATGTCAGAGTTGTAAGAGGCACTTGACATCAATATCTTCCGGCAGGGCATCTCTACCTACAAAACCCTCGTTCACCAGTTCTATGAGAGCATTGAACGACACCTTCTTCGGGTTGAACTTCTTCACCAGACGGCATGCAGCGGCAAACGTTCCTCCAGTGGCGAGGATGTCATCATGGATGAGCACCACATCATTCTCGTCAATGGAACCCTCATGAATCTCGATAGTATCAGTACCGTATTCTTTCTGGTAACTCTCTCTGACAATCTTGCCCGGCAACTTACCCGGCTTTCTGCAAAGCACAAAACCAGCACCAAGACGTACAGCGAGGATGGCTCCCATGATGAAACCACGACTTTCGATGCCCACCACCTTTGTGATGCCAGCATCTTTATACATCTCATACAGAGTGTCCGACAGTTCGTTCAGAGTTGCAGCATCCTTGAACAGTGTTGTCACATCACGGAAGTTCACTCCTGGTATAGGCCAATCAGGAATACTGCGAAGGTTGTTCATAATAAGTTCTTTGTTCATAGTCTGTAATATTTTATGTTATTGTTTTTCAAGACCTTTCATCTTTTGGAGAGCACCAGCAGCACGTCAATGTCGCTTGGCGACACTCCCGGAATACGCGAAGCCTGTGCCAGCGTCTCTGGCTGTATCTTCTCCAGTTTCTGACGAGCCTCTATGCTGAGTCCTGTCATGGACATATAGTCGAACTTCCCCTTTATCCTGATATACTCCAGACGGTGCATCTTCTCAGCCACCATTCGTTCTCGTTCTATATATCCGCTATATTTTATCCTTATCTCTGCCGCTTCGGCAATCTCTTTCTTCCTCGCCTCCTCCTGTCCGTAGCCGTACATCTTCTCCTTCAGTTCAGGGAACACCGTCGCCATGTCGTCAAGCGACACCTGCGGTCGTCCGAGTATCTCTATCAGCTTGCACCCTGCCGACAGCGGTGATGTGCCCAACGTCTCCAGACATCCGTTCACCATCTGCGGTTTCACGGCAAAGTTTTTGCAGAAGGTGATGATGTCCTCTATCCTCTCCTTCTTCTCCAGCCACCACTCATAGCGGTCACGTCTTGCCAAGCCCATCTCGTATGCCCTCTCCGTCAGTCGTCCATCGGCATCGGCCTGACGCAGCAAGTTGCGGTATTCGGCACGTGAGGTAAACATTCTGTAAGGTTCGTCCACACCCTTTGTCACGAGGTCGTCAATGAGCACTCCAATGTAACTCTCGTCTCTCCCCATCACAAAAGGTTCTCTGCCCGCACAGTAGTTGGCAGCATTCACACCAGCCACAAGTCCCTGTCCGGCAGCCTCCTCATAACCCGTAGTACCGTTCACCTGTCCTGCAAAGAACAAACCCTCTATAATCTTCGATTCCAACGAGTGTTTCAGTTGTGTAGGGTCGAAAAAGTCGTATTCTATCGCATATCCCGGACGGTATATCTTCAGGTCCTTGAGAGCAGGAATCTTCTTCAGAGCATTTATCTGCACATCCATAGGCATCGACGAAGAGAATCCGTTCAGATACATCTCATTCGTATCCTCGCCCTCTGGTTCGAGGAATAGCGGATGATGGTCTTTGTCAGGAAAGGTCACCAGTTTCGTCTCCACTGACGGACAGTAACGCGGACCAATGCTCTGTATCTGACCGTTGAAGAGCGGAGAGTCTGGAAGTCCTTTCTTCAGTTCTTCGTGACACTCCTCGTTGGTCTGCAATATCCAGCATGGCAACTGTCTCAGCCCCTTGTCGGAGCGGTGTGTAGCATTGAGATAAGAAAATCCATATATAGCCTCATCGCCATCTTGGCGTTCGCAATACTCGAAATGTACGCTGCGTCTGTCTATGCGCACCGGTGTTCCTGTCTTCATCCTCGCCATCGTGATGCCATGACGTGTTATGCTCTCCGTAAGGCCTTTCACCGCAGGTTCGGCTATGCGTCCGCCCTCCACCTGCTTCCGTCCTACGTGCATGAGACCGTTCAGGAAGGTGCCAGCCGTGATGACCACAGCCTTCGCCCTCAGCTCGGCTCCCCATATCGTCCTCACGCCCATGACCTTTCCGCCTTCCACCAGCAGTTCGCACACCTGGTCTTGCCAGATGTCGAGATTGTCCGTCGCATCCAGACAACTGCGCCACTGCCAGATGAACTTCTCCCTGTCACACTGTGCACGTGGGCTCCACATGGCAGGACCCTTGCTCCTGTTGAGCATGCGAAACTGTATCGTGGCAGCATCCGTCACCAGTCCCATCTGTCCACCGAGAGCATCTATCTCACGCACTATCTGCCCCTTGGCGATGCCACCCACAGCAGGATTGCAACTCATCTGCGCAATCTTGTTCATGTCCATGGTGACAAGACACGTCTTTGCCCCCATGTTTGCAGCAGCACAGGCAGCCTCACAACCAGCATGCCCACCGCCGATGACCAGTATGTCGAAGTTAAAAATACTCACAGACGGCAAAGGTAGTGTTTTTTCCCGACATACCCATTTATCATATCAAAAATAATTACTACTTTTGCATCATGACAATAAACGAAATACAAGACGAGATAATAGAAGAGTTCAGTCAGCTTGACGACTGGATGGACCGTTACCAGATGCTCATAGACCTCGGCAACGAACTGTCGCCGATGGACAATAGTTACAAGACCGACGACAACCTCATAGACGGTTGTCAGAGTCGTGTGTGGCTCACAGTAAGCAAGACCGCCGACAACACCCTCACCTTCAAGGCAGAGAGTGACGCCCTCATCGTCAAGGGCATCATAGCACTCCTCATCAGAGTCTTCGACGGACAGACACCAGACGACATCCTCAATGCCGACCTCTACTTCATCCGCGACATAGGACTGCAAGAGCACCTCAGCCCAACACGTTCCAACGGCCTCGCCGCCATGGTAAAGCAGATACGACTCTATGCACTTGCACAGCAGAGCAGAGAGCTTAGAGGTTAGAGTCAAAAAGTCGAAAAGTCTAAAAGTCGAAGAGTCGAAAAGGTTATCGTAACGCAGTGTATCGTAGAACTTTGTTCGTATCGTAGCGAAGCGTATCGTAGAACTTTGTTCGTATCGTAACGCAGTGTATCGTAGAACTCTGTTCGTATCGTAACGCAGTGTATCGTAGAACTCTGTTCGTATCGTAACGCAGTATATCGTAGAACTCTGTTCGTATCGTAACGCAG